>CAZHIK010001058.1:0-3501 GCA_964532635.1 uncultured Enterobacterales bacterium | reverse complement strand
CTGGCCAGCTACGCCTTCTGCGATCCAGAGCGCACCGCCGCGGCAGGCGCCAGCTTCGGTGGCTTCATGGTCAACTGGATCGCCGCCCACGATCACCGCTTCCGCTGCCTGGTGAGCCACGACGGCATCTTCAACACGGAGATGATGGAGTATCTGACCGACGAGCTGTGGTTCACCGAGTGGGAGTTCGAGGGCACCCCCTGGGAGAATCCCACCGCCTACCGCCAGTACTCCCCTCACCTGCACGTGGAGAAGATGCAGACGCCCATGCTGGTGGTCCAGGGCGAGCAGGACTTCCGCTGCACCGGCGCCGAAGGCCTGGGCATGTTCACCGCCTTGCAGCGCCGCGGGATCCCCTCCCGCCTGCTGTGGTTCCCCGACGAGGGCCACTGGGTGATCAAGCCCGCCAACCGCGAGCAGTGGTGGAACACCGTCCACGACTGGCTGGCGAGGTGGCTGGCCTAGGCGAAGCGGAAGCTGAGGACGAAGGCGGGGAGGGTGCGCATCCGGAAGTGGGTGACGGATGTGGAGATCAGCTTGCCCGACTCGACCTCGGTCAGGCGGCCGAAGCAGGTGGTGTGGGAGACGGGCAGGTTCCACAGCTTGATGTTCACCTTCTCGCCCACGTAGCGGTAGGCGGCGCCGTCGTGCTCGAGCTCGAAGCTGTACCGGATGCGGTGCTCGGTGAAGTAGAGCAGCTCGAGGGAACCGACACAGGGGATGCCCTCTCCCCAGCCCCCCACGGTGACCTTGCCTTCGAGGTGGTGCAGCATGAACTGGTCGTCGGCCGGATCGAGCCACCGGAACAGGTTGGGCGGGCCCCAGGTGACCCGAAACTCGAAGGGCAGCTCGCCTTCGGGGCCCTGGCCAGGCTCGAAGCGGTGGTAGCCGATCATGACCTCGTCGGTGGCGAAGCCGAAGCGACGGTCACGGATCATCTTCTTGAGGTCGCGGACACGGCGCATGGCTACTCCTGGGACGCGAGGACGCGGTTGGTGATGCGACTGACGAGGCCCCCCACCGGGCGGGAGAAGCGGATGGTGCGGCCAAGATCGTTGATGAGGTGGACCATCTCCACCCGGCGGCGCTTGCGCACGGCCTTCATGATGATGCGGCCCACGGTCTCTGGCTTCTGTGAATACAGCGGCAGCAGCTTCATGGACACACGGGCGCCGAAGCTGTCACCTTCGACTTCGTCGTAGAAGCCCGTGTCGACCATGAACGGGTAGACCGTGGTGACGTGGATGCCGTGGGTGGCCACCTCGAAGGACAGGATCTCGGAGAAGATCCCGACGCAGGCTTTGATGGAGGCGTAGGCACCCCAGGTGGGCAGCTGGAAGAAGGCCTGGCCGGAGCTGACGTTGACGATGTGTCCACTGCCCCGCTGCTTCATGGCGGGCAGGAAGGCGTAGACGTGGTGCAGCACGCCCCAGAGGTTGACGTCGACGAGCCTGCGCCAGGTCTCGAGGGGGGTGTCGATGAGGGCGGCGTGGTGGCCGATGCCCGCGTTGTTGATGAGCACATCGATGGGACCCTGCTCCAGCACGGCCTGGGCCATCGCTTCGACGGCTTGCCGGTTGGAGACGTCCACGACGTGGGTGGAGACCACGGCACCCACCGCCTCGAGCTCGGCCTCGGCGGCCTCGAGCCCTTCGGCGTCGATGTCGGTGAGCACCAGCTCGGCGCCCTGGCCGGCGAAGGCCCGCGCGGTACACAGCCCGATGCCCGCGGCCGCACCCGTGATGAGCACGCGCTTTCCCTTCAGCCTGGCCATGGCCGCTCCTCAGGCTCGTTCCCGGCGCTGAAGGCGCCGGGATTGGCAAGGTAGCATGGGTATTTCGGGACGGAAACCAGCTTTCGACTCACGGGTCGCTTTCAGCTACGATCCGGTCACCGTCGCTATCGTCAGCTCTTGCGGGCGAAGCCGTGTGCCTGCATGGCAGACAAGATGTGACACAGCCAGCCGAGGAAGCC
The DNA here is from genome assembly GCA_964532635.1 of uncultured Enterobacterales bacterium. Taxonomy (GTDB): domain Bacteria; phylum Myxococcota_A; class UBA796; order UBA796; family JAFGLY01; genus CALDOK01. Next base: position 1,527 of record CAZHIK010001058.1, on the reverse strand, counting down.
ACCGGAGCCGATCCAGAAGCCCGGGGTGATGATCAGCCAGAAGATGCCCCAGACCCAGTTGCCGGTGTAGAACTGGCCGATGCCGGGGATCAGGAGGCTCAAGAGCGCGGCGACGTTGGGAGATGACTGCCTGAGGTGCATGATTCTCACTCGGTTTTCACTTGGGTGCGGTCTGCGGGAGGGGCCGGCGTGGCCCCTTCGCTCGGACACCCCCTGCTACGCCCTCCCCCCGGGGGGTATTGCACACCGCAGCGCCGACCATGACTGCGGCCGGCCAGGCGGATAGCTAGCAGCCATGTACATCCTCGGCCTCTCGTGCTTCTACCACGACTCGGGTGCTTGCCTGCTGCAAGACGGTGTCCCCATCGCCGCAGCCAGCGAGGAGCGCTTCACGCGCCGCAAGCACGACAGCGAGTTCCCCGTCAACGCCGTACAGTACGCGCTGTCCGAGGCTGGCATCGACATCAGCCAGGTGGAAGCGGTGGCCTTCTACGACAAGCCGATGCGCAAGTTCGAGCGCCTGCTGGTCTCCCAGGTCCACCACTTCCCCCGGGGCCTGCACCAGTTCCTGCACGGCACGGCCAACTGGCTCACCACCAAGCTGCGCCTGCCCTCGGTGCTCAAGAGCAAGATCGGCTACACGGGCCCCATCTTCTACGCCGACCACCACCTGGCCCACGCCGCATCGGCGTTCTACTGCTCCGGCTGGGACGAAGCCGCGGTGCTGACGGTCGACGGTGTGGGTGAGTGGTCCACCGCCGCCTGGGGCCACGGCAAGGGGCTCGATCTGGACCTGAAGGGTGAGATCCGCTTTCCCCACTCCCTGGGGCTGCTGTACTCCGCCTTCACCTGGTACCTGGGCTTCAAGGTCAACTCCGCCGAGTACAAGGTGATGGGGCTGGCCCCCTACGGCGAGCCAACCCAGGTCGACAAGTTCCGCGAGCTCATCCACGTGGCGCCCGATGGCAGCTTCCGGCTGGACATGAAGTACTTCCAGTACGACTACAAGCTGCGCATGTTCGGCTCGGCCCTAGAAGAGCTGATGGGCGAGCCCCGCCGCGAGCTGGAGACCGGTCCCCTCACCCAGTTCCACAAAGACGTGGCCAAGAGCCTGCAGGTGGTGGTCGACGAGATCATGGTCAAGCTGGCCACCTCGGTGGTGGAGAAGACCGGCTGCGACAAGCTCTGCCTGGCCGGCGGTGTGGCGCTCAACTGCGTGGCCAACGGCCACGTGCTGCGCCAGGCCCCCATCGACGATCTGTTCGTTCAGCCCGCCGCGGGTGATGCTGGCGGTGCCATGGGCGCGGCCTACTGGGTGTGGCACGCCCTGCTGCGCCAGCCCCGCCAGCCTCGCCTGCCCACCGTCTTCCTGGGCCCCGGCTACGACGAAGCCGAGATGCGCAAGATCCTGGATCACTACGGCGCCACCTACGAGCGCTGCGACGACGCCACCCTGTGCACCAAGGTGGCCGAGCGCATCGACGGCAAGCGGGTGGTGGGCTGGTACCACGGCCGCATGGAGTGGGG
>CAZHIK010001057.1:0-3501 GCA_964532635.1 uncultured Enterobacterales bacterium | reverse complement strand
GCGGTGCTCATGGCTGCCATCTTCACGGTAGTGGCCGCCTACGTGCCCGACTTCCGCACGGGACAGTTCGCGGCGGTGGCCCTGATCTTCCTGGGCCTGGCCGCGGGTGGGGTGGCGGCGTTTCCCGCTATCCAGCCCAGCGCGGCCCTGGCCCTGGTGCCCGTGACCAACCTGGCCATGGCCATGCGCGAGGCCATGGTGGGGCACTACCCCGGGCTCATTCTGCTGCTGACGGTGGCCGCCACCGCGGTCCACGTGGGCCTGGCGCTGACCCTCGGATCACGCCTGCTGGCCCGCGAGGAGGTGCTGTACGGTGGGGGCCACACCGCCGATCGCCGGGCCCGGGGGCAGTTCGTGCCCGACGTGATCGGGGCCTTCCTGGTGACCCTGCTGCTGCTGTGGTTCCTGGGCCAGCGGGTCCAGACCATGGACCTGCTCTGGGGCATGGTCTTCACCCAGGTGGTGCTGGTGGCGGGCACCGCCGTGGGCGCCCTGGTGTGGCTGGGGCAGCCCCTGCGGACCACCCTGCAGCTGCGTCGACCGGCTGGCCTGGATGTCGGGCTGGCCGTGCTGGCGGGGCTGGGGGCCCCGGGCATCAGCGCGCTGGTGGCCGCAGCCCAGGAGCCCCTGCTGCCCACCTCGACCGCGTTCATGGAGAGCCTCGAGCAGTCCATGAGCCTGGATACGGCCCTGCCCGTGGTGGTGTTGGTCTTCGCCCTGGCCCCTGCGCTGTGCGAGGAGCTCTTGTTCCGAGGCGCGCTGCTCGGGCTGCTGAAGCGCTCGGTGCGACCTGCGGTGGCCTGCGTGGTGGTGGGCCTGCTCTTCGGGGCCCTGCACCTGCACGTCGTGCGGATCCTGCCCACCGGCCTGCTGGGCATCCTGCTGTGTGTGGCGGCCCTGCGGGCCCGCTCCCTGTGGGTGCCGGTGATCATCCACGCCCTCCACAACGGCTTCCTGGTGCTCGCGAGCGCCCAGGGCTGGTTCGGTGATCCGCCCCTGTGGCTGTTGCTGGCCATGGCGGCGGTGGCTGTGGGAGCGGTGAGCCTGACGGGCCGCTCTCGGCGCGGATGACAACGTGGGCGATCAGTACTCGTTTCCCAGGGCACAATACCTGCGAAGGCCTGCACCGCACACCCGCGGTCGGCCCCAGGAGGCTGCCTCGAGACGCCAGCGCCCGCTCCCGCTCCTGCTGATGGCCTTGCTGCCGCTGGGCTGTCCTCCCGATGACACGGGGGAGCTTCCCGTGGACAGCGAGCCGCCGGTGACCTTCGACGAGCCCCACTGTGGTGAGGCAGAGGCCCTGCTGGGGGTGGCTGTCTGCGTGCACAGCGTGCCCGACGAGGAGACCTACGAGCTGGTCACCATCCCCTCCACCTCCATCGATCAGCTGCAGGCGGGCAAATACCTGGTGCCGGCGGTCGATGAGGCCCGGCTGCCACCGTTGTGGATGGTCGTGGAGACCTACGCGCTGCACTACGACCTCTTGGTCGAAGCCTTCCCCGACGGCTTCGCGGGCCTGACCACCACCGCCTACTACGATCTGATCCTCTACCCCGACACCCGGGAGTTCTACGCCGGCGGCCACGCGGTCTACATCGACAGCGAGGGCTTCTTCTACGGCTTCACGGTCTGGGACGATCCCGCCGATGCCTCCAGCACCGTGACCATGGACGACGTGGGGGCAGCCTGGCAGCAGCTGCAGGAGCGCTTCGCCATCGGCGAGCTGTACTGGGTGCCGGGCACTCAGAACCAGATCGAGGCCGCGCAGGATTGGGACCATGCGCCCTTCCCGATCCGAGGCCTCGAGGAGGTCACGTACGAGGTCTACAACCCGGGCCTGGCCTACGGCTACCTGACGCTGTACACCCTGGAGGAGCTGTCGGAGGCCACCGAGAGCGCCGCCTACAACTACCAGAACTTCCTTGCGCTCAGCGAAGCACCCACGGACCTCGAGCGGGTGGTCTCGGGCTTCGTCACCGGCACCCGCCAGGGCGATCTGTCCCACCTCAACGTGCGCAGCTTGGCCCGCGGCACGCCCAACTGCTACCTCGCGGAGGTGCACGAGGAGTTGGCCGACTGGGATGGGGAGCTGGTGCTGTTCGAGTGCGGTGAGGACAGCTGGAGCGTGGCGCAGGCCTCCCTCGAGGACGCCGAGGCCTGGTGGGCGGAGCTGCGGCCCGATCCGGTGGAGGTCTGCGAGCCCGACACCAGCGTCACCGACATGCCCGGGCTGCTGTCGCTCGACACCAGCAGCGCCGAGGCTCGGGCCACGGCCAAGTGCCGCTACGGGGCCAAGGGCAGCAACCTGGCGGCCCTGTACCAGCGCATTCCCACGGACTACCAGCTCGACGGCTTCCTGCTGCCCTTCGCCTGGTACGACGCCTTCATGCGGGCCAACACCTGGCAGGTGGACCTCGGGGGATGGGAGGCCGAGCACAGCTTTGCCGACACCATCACTGCCTGGCATGCCGACGCCGACTTCGTCAGCGACGCGTCCCTGCGCCGGGAGCGCCTCGAGGCCCTGCGGGCGGCGATGCAGGCTGCACCCCACGATTCCGCGCTCATCGAGGCCCTGGGGGAGCGCATCGAGGCGGTCTTCGGCTCGAGCGAGGTGATGGTGCGCTTCCGCTCCTCGGGCAACGCCGAGGACGGCCTGTACTTCAACGGCGCCGGGCTGTACGAGAGCACCTCGGCGTGCCTGGCCGACAGCCTCGACGACGACGACGACGGCCCCAGCCTCTGCGACCCCGACAAGGACGAGGAGGAGACCCTCGAGGAAGCCCTGGGCATCGTCTGGTCGTCCCTGTGGAAGATGTCGGCCTGGGACGAGCGCGACTGGTACGGCATCGACCACAGCGCCGTCGCCATGGGGGTTCTGGTCAACACCCGCTCAGAAGGCGAGGCCGCCAATGCTGTGGCCTTCACGGGCAATCCCACGGCGGCCAGCGACGGGCGCTACCTGGTCAACGCCCTGGTCGGCGAGATCGAGGTGGTCAGCTCCGAGTCCGGGGTCACCCCCGAGCGGGTGCTGCTCACCGTCGAGGATGGCGAGGTCACCGAGATCCTGCGGGTGGAGCCCAGCTCCGAGGTCATGAGCGGCCAGAACGTGCTCAGTGACGCGGTGCTCGAGGACATGGGGGCGCTGCTGTACGCCATCACCGAAGACTACCCCAACGACCACGACGTGCCCGAGGGCAGCACCCTGCTGTGGGACACCGAGTGGAAGCGGCTGAACGACGGCCGCCTGATCATCAAGCAGGTCCGACCCTACCTGCGCCTGGAGGAGTGATGACCCGCTGCCTGCTGCCCCTGCTGATGCTGCCTCTGCTCGCTTGCGGAGACAAGGAGGACACCGCGCTCCCCGAGGGCGACACCGACACCGACACCGACACCGACACCGACACCGACACCGACACGGACGCGGACACCGACGCCTGCGTCGACCATTCCGCCACCGTCGCGGCCTGTCTCGACCTCGTGGAGTACGTCAACGGCGGCGGC
>CAZHIK010001056.1:0-3502 GCA_964532635.1 uncultured Enterobacterales bacterium | reverse complement strand
GCCGGTGGGGCCTTCGAGTGGACCGGCATGGAGCCCGAGGAGATCATCGAGGGCATCCGCGACCTGGACGACCCGGACATCGACGGGGAGCCGCTGGTGTGCGTCGCCCACCCTCGGGACGGCATCCTGGGCCTGTTCGACCAGTACGGGCTCGATCCCTACGTGGACGACGAGGGCGAGCCCGAGATCTCGACCCCGCCCCAGAACCTGGTCAACGAGCTTTTGTGGTCCGACAGCTTCACCCTCGACTTCGAGATGCTCGAGCTGTTCAACGCCAAGCGCTTCGAGCTGATCCGATCCCCCACCCAGTCCGAGAGCGATGCCTACGAGGCTGGAGAGGACATCGACGCCTACCGGGTCATCGCACGCACCGCCGAGGAGCAAGCGGCCCTGGCCGACGGCAGTGAGCAGCTGGCCCACGGCATCAGGGGCCAGGTGGACGACTGGTTCACCCTGCTGAACCTGGGCTACCGCCACACCGCCGTGGGCAACTCCGACACCCACAGCCCCACCAAGACCGAGTCCGGCTGCCCGCGCAGCTGGGTCCTGATCGACGCGGACGACCCCGAGGGCATCGACCCGGCGGCCGTGGCCCAGGCCATCCGCGAGCACCGGGTGGTGGCCAGCTAGGGCCCCTTCCTGCGCTTCGAGATCGACGGCGAGCCCATCGGTTCGGAGCTGAGCGCCACCGATGGCGCCGTGTCGGCCGCTATCGAGGTCTGGTCGCCCAGTTGGTTCGACGTGGACCGGGTGGAGCTGTACGAAAACGGCACCCTGCTGCGCGACTGGACCATCGCCACTCCCAACGACAGCCCCCTCAACCTGGCCGAGAGCTTCGAGATCGAGCCCACGCAGGACTCCTGGTACGTGCTCATCGCCATGGGCGACGACGAGATGTGGCCCGTGTTCACCGGCCAGGAGCGCCCCTACATCACGCTGCAGGACATGATCATGGAGGCCGTGGCCCAGGTGGGCACCCTGGCCCAGTACCTGCCCGACCCCGTGCACAAGATCAACCGCTTCCCCATCGTGCCCTACGCCCTGACCAACCCCATCTGGGTGGACGTGGACGGCGACGTCTGGGAGCCGCCGGGGCTTCCGGAGTGGCTGGCGGAGCCCGTGGCGCCGGGGAGCGAGGGGTAGCGAGGCGCTGGCGGGAGCTCTCCCGTGCTAATGTGGTCGCGGGGTGCCACCTCCTCGTCCTCCACAGTCCTCGCCGAGGTGAGCGATGCGCATTGTCCTGACTGCTTCCCTGTTGGTCTTCATCCCCTACTGCACCAGCTCCTTCGACGACGGCGATCTGCTGATCGAAGACGCGCCCGGGGACTCCGGGGACGGCTGGGACGACTGGGAAGACTCCGACGAGGACACCGGCGAGGACGTCACCGACCTCACCGGCGACTGCGAAGCCAGCGGCGCCGACACCGACGACCACACCACCACCTGGGACGACCCCACGGACGACGACCTCGCCAACTGCGACGCCGGAGCTTCCGCCTCGCTCGGGGGTACACCCTACGGCACCATCCAGAGCGCCGTCCGCAGCGCCGGCGATGGCGATATCGTGTGGGTCTGCCCCGGCACCCACACCGAGCAGATCACCGTCTCCACCGCCGGGCAGCTGGTGTTGGCATCCCTGTCAGGCGATCCGAGCGACACCATCCTGAGCGGCGAGGGTGCCCACACCATCCTGTTCGCCTACGAGCCGGCCCAGCTCACCGTGGGCAACCTGGGCTTCCACGACGGCGTAGCCAGCCGCTCCATGTCCGGAGACAGCGACGGCGGCGCCATCGTGGCCTACGAGGTCGACCTGCACGTGCAGGGATGCGTGTTCGAGGACAACAGCGCCCTGTACTCGGGCGGTGCCCTGTACTACGACTCGGGCCGCACCGAGGGCCTCTCCTTGCGCGTCGTGGACAGCCACTTCGAAGGCAACCAGGCCGACTACTCGGGCGGTGCCATCGAAGCCTCCAACGCCACCATCGACATCCAGGGCTCCAGCTTCGAAGACAACAGTTCCGACTACGAAGGTGGTGCCATCAGCCTGGGCTACCAGGAACAGATCTTCGCCGACATCACCGACTGCAGCTTCACCGACAACGAAAACGACTACGGCGGCGGCGCCGTCCGCTTCCGGGCCGCCGACGGCATCGCCAGCACCCTGCGCATCACGTCCAGCAGCTTCGACGGCAACCAGGCCAACTATGAGGGCGGCGGGATCTCAGTCGGTGCCTGGGGCCTCGAGCGCTTGGAGATCTACGACAGCGTCTTCACCGGCAACTCCGCCACGGACTCCGACGGCGGCGCCGTCCAGTTCGGCACCTGGGGCCAGGGCTGCCTGTACGTCCAGGACAGCAGCTTCGACGGCAACAGCGCCGAGCGCGGTGGCGCCATCGGCATCGGCGGCTGGGCCCCGTACATGTCCATCGAGATCGACACCAGCAGCTTCGACGGCAACCAGGCAACCCACGCCTCCTTCATGAACATCGACGTCGAGCACGCCAACGTGATCATAGCCGAGAGCAGCATCCTCGGCGGCACCGACAACAGCGCCGCCGCAGGTCTGTACGCCGACACCAACCTGGACGTCATCGACACCGACTGGGGAACAGGAGCCACCGACAACACCCCCCGAGACCTGAACATCGGCGACGAGGGCTTCGATGATCTCGGAGCAGGCGAGACGTTCAGCTGTCGGGTGGGGAGTCCGTGCGTGTTCTAGGTCCACCCATCTCGCCCCTTCTCCCCGGAGCTCTCGGACTTCGGCGATGACGGAACCACCTACATGGGTGACCAGACATCATCCAGCGTGCTTTTTCTCACGGGCGGATGCTTCTACCGGGGCGGATTGTAGTGCCTTCGTGGACCCCGCGACTCGGTCCCTGACCACCGGGACCACGCTGACCCACGTGGGTCACCCGCACAACCCTGTCATCCCCAAACCGGAACACCAATCCGCCCGCCTCCCGCTCCAAGCCGAGCATCCCATCATGCAGCAGCTGACCTCGCGCATCTCGAGGATCTCGGAATCACAGCAAGCCTGATCCACGTGGGTCATCGAGACCTCCGCCTCCGCCGCCACGGTCCGACTGCAACTGGGGCAGTGCTCGATCACCATGCGGAAGCGCTCGCCCGTGGGGGCCTCGGTGTTCTCCAGATCTTGCATCAGCCTGGTGGACGCTTGGGCCAGCAGGGCGCCGTCGCTCACCTCTTCCCGTGACACACCTGCCGCGGCCCGCAGGGAGGCGAGCAATGCCCGGACCTGCTCAGCCTCGGCCGGCTCCATCTCGAAGCACATCCGCCCGGGCCCGGACTCTCGGACCGCCTCCTTGCTGGGCCGCTCGCCCGGGCTGTGGGCGGCCACGACCCGCTCCAGCTCGCGGCTGGTGGAGTTGCAGGCCAGCTCCACCCACTCCGCCTCGACCTCGGGGGTGAAGCGCCCACCAACGTCCTTCGGCAGCCACAACGTGATCGGCGCGCTTTTGTGAAGATGGATGTCAAG
>CAZHIK010001055.1:0-3507 GCA_964532635.1 uncultured Enterobacterales bacterium | reverse complement strand
AGCCAGTCCACCGGCGCGGTGGACGATCCCGACACCGTCATGAACGTCACCCTCTGGGGCATGGACGACCTGTTCGACGAGACCGAGAAGTGGCTCGAGGAGAACCTCTGATCCTGTAGGGGAGGGGTTCATCCCCTCCCGAAAGAACTCCCGCTAGCCCGGACACCCGCTCAACAGCCCCTTCTTGAGCTTGGCCGAGGGGGGGACCGGCCCGATGAACAGCATCCAGACCGCTTGCATGAAGTCAGCGCCGGGGATGGTGTCCTTCAACTCGCCCTCGAGGTAGATGGACAGGCCCTGGCCGGGCACGTAGTCGAGCACCACCTGTTCGCCGGCGTGCATGGTCTCCATCACGGCGTACAGCCGCTGGGCGCGGTCGCCCATGGACTTGGCATCGGGGTTGTTGTCCAAGCCCTCCTGGAACGTCTCGATCATCTTCTCGCGGCTGACCTCCGAGAAGATGAAGTGCATCACCATGCGCTTGGGCACGTCGGCGGCGATGGCCTGGGTGTCCGACGAGGTGAAGCTGGGCAGGTACATGCCCCCTACGTAGATGTCGATGAACAAAAACTCCCGCAGCCCCATGCCGTTGAGCTGCAGGGTCTGTCCCCCCAGCTGGATGGTGTCGGGCAGCGTGACCCCAGCCAGCTCGCAAGCCTGGGGCGTGGAGGAAATGATCGCAGCGAGAAGCACACTGAGCATCGCGTCACCCTACAGGTTCGAGATCGGCCACCGTAGCCCGTAGCCCGTAGCCCGTAGCCAGCGGCCGGCCACAAGCCGGCCGCTCACAAGCCGGTGGGGTGATCCAGGAACACCCAGGGTAGCCCGTGCGTGTCCTCGATGTGCTGTGCCAGGGCGCGAACCCCGATGGTCTCGGTGGCGTAGTGGCCCGCGAAGAACAGGGAGATGCCACCTTCCTCGGCCAGGAAGAAGTGGCCGTAGCGGCTCTCTCCGGTGATCACCGCGTCGAGGCCGTCGTGCATGCCCTGGTCGACCATGGAGCCCGCCGCGCCGGTGATGATGCCTACGCTGCGCACGGGGTTCGGGCCGAATGGCAGAACCTTGACCCTGGTGTCCAGGAGGGCCTCGAGCTGGGCAGCTAGCCCAGCCGGGGCCAAGGGCTCGGGGAGCTGACCCGCCACGCCCACCGGACGAGCGGGATCGCCGCCCCAGGGACGGGCCTCCACCAGGCCCAGCATGTTGGCCAGCTGCGCGTTGTTGCCGATGGTGGGGTGGGCGTCGAGGGGGATGTGGCTGCAGTAGAGGTTCAGGTCTGCCTTGACCGCTGCCCGCACACGACGTCCGTGCGCGCCCTTGATCACCTCGCACTGGCCCCAGAACAGGCCGTGGTGGACGATGAGCAGTTGGGCTCCAGCAGCGACGGCGCCGTCGATGGTGGCTTGGCAGGCGTCGGTGGCCACCGCGATCCTCGTGACTTCTTCGGCTCCCTCGATCTGCAGGCCGTTGATGGAGGCATCGGCGTGGTCCGAGCTCTCCAGCACCCAGTCCAGCCAATGGATCAGTTCGTCGCGCTTCATGACGGCTCCTCGCTGCTGCGCTAGGGGGCTTAGCCGCTGCCTCCAACCTTCGCAGGCCACCATGGACGAGCCACCCCTCATCGACACCGCTCTGATCGACAAGTTCGTGCCTATCGGCCACGTCATTCGCCGCTACCTGCGCGGGCGCGTGCTGGGCATCGAGCACATCCCCGCGGGGCCCGCGCTGCTGGTGGGAAACCACAACGCGGGCATCACCTTCCTCGAGCCGGTGCTGCTGGGACTGGCCTGGCACGAGCGGATGCAGGGCGAGGACGGCTTCTACTACCTGGCCCACGACTCCCTGATGGCCATCCCTGGCCTGGGGCCTCTGCTGGCCAAGGGCGGCGCGGTCAAGGCCAGCCACCGCAACGCCGACTCCGTCTTCGCCGCCGGCCGCAAGGTCGCGGTCTGGCCGGGAGGCAACTACGAAGCGTTCCGGCCCTGGAAGGAGCGCCACAGGGTCGACTTCGGCGGCCACCGAGGCTTCGTGCGCCTGGCGTTGCGCAACCGGGTACCCATCGTGCCCGTGATGTCCCTGGGCGGCCACGAGGCCTACTTCGTGCTCAGCCGTGGAGAACGGATCGCCAGGTGGACCGGGATCAAGAAGCGCTTCCGCAGCGAGTCCTTCCCCATCTTCCTGGGCCTGCCCTGGGGGCTGGGGATCGGGCCCCTCTTCCACCTGCCGCTTCCGGTGCGCACCCTGGTGGAGGTGGGACCGCCCATCCCGGTCCAGGAGCACCCTCCAGAGGCGGCCGAGGACGGGGCCGCGGTCCAGGCCCTGTACGACCTGGTCCAGGACACCATCCAGGCCATGATGGACCGGCAGCTCTCCCTGCGACGCTGGGGCTGGCGGCCCGACCGATAGGGATAGGGGATTTCCCGGGGTCGGGCGGGTGTGGGCGCGGAAAAGCGCCGGGAAAGTCCCTTGCGCCACAGCGCAGGCTCGGCTCGACGCCAATATCGAACGAACACTGTGCGAATCCCAAATTCTCATGCGGACAGACGGGAGTGGTCTGCAAAACGGCGGGATCGGCCCTTGCAGTGTGATACGTTCGATGGCCGAGCGTCTCCGATTCCGACTCGTCCCCGTTGGGAGCTACCGCATGTCGTCCAAGCAGCACTTCGCTGGCAAGATCAAGCCATCGGATCTTCCGGCGCCTCCACAGGCAGCCCTGGGCATCGTCAAGGCTTGCCGCGATCAGGAGGTGGGGGCCACCCAGCTGTCCAGCATCGTCAACCAGGACCCGCGCCTCACCGTCGAGGTTCTGCGCACGGTCAACTCGGCCTTCTTCGGCCTCGAGCGCAAGGTCCGCTCGGCCAACCAGGCTGTCGCTGTCCTGGGCAACCGCGCTCTTCGCAACATCGCCCTGTGCTTCGCCGTCCGCGACGCTACCCGCGCCGAGAGCATGAAGGGCTTCGACGTGGTCGACTTCTGGGAGGATGCCCTGCGGCGCGCGGTGGGTGCCCGTCACTTCGCGGGTCTGCTGGGCCTCGACCAGGAAGAGGCGTTCACCCTTGGTCTGCTGCAGGAGTTCGGCATCCTGGTCATGCTCCACGTCATGCCGGGCAAGGTCTCCTCGTGGCCCATCATCCGGGCTACCCACATGGAGAGCCGGCCTCGGGTCGAGCACGAGAACTTCGGCACCTCCCACACCCACGTCGGCTGGATGCTGGCCCGCAACTGGGGCCTGCCCGAAGAGATCGGCGTGGCCATCGCCAACCACCACGACGAGACCCCACAGGGCCTGTCCAAGGCCGCGGTCGAGATGTGCCACGTGGCCCGCGGTGCCGAGGTGCTCGGCTCGGTGTTCACCGCCCGCGACAAGCGCAGCTCCCTCGAGTTCTGCCACGAAGTCCTCACCACCGAACCCTTCGATCTCAGCACCGCGCAGATCGAAGAGCTTCTGGCCTCTGTGCCACAGCAGGTCGAAGCCGTCAGCGCCACCCTGGGCCTTGGGGTCGGGGAACA
>CAZHIK010001054.1:0-3513 GCA_964532635.1 uncultured Enterobacterales bacterium | reverse complement strand
GAACCAGGTGCGCCAGGTGAACATGGGAGCCCAGGTGCCGGTGTTCACGAAGAAGGAATCGGCGCCCAGCCGGATGAGCGCAGGCTGGTGGGTGTGGCCCATCACCACCACCTTGGCCGGCAGCAGCTGGGTGATGGCGCGGGCGTAGCCGGGCGCTTCTTCGTTGACGGCGAACACGCCACTGGTGGCCACGCTGCGCTCGTAGAGCACCATGGTGATCACGGCCGCGATCAACAGGGGGATCAGCCGCAGCAGCGGCGGGCCGGGCAGCAGCAGGAAGGCCCCAGCCACCAGCGCGGTCAGGCCCGCGACCAGCCCCACTCGGTCCAGCCAGAACTCGCGCAGGATGCGGAAGGTGCGGAAGTAGATGGGCACGGGCTTGAGCTGATCGAGGCACCAGACCGCATGCCACGGCAGCCCGTAGCGCCGGGCGGTCTCGACGATGGCCCGGGCGTGGCCGCGCGCCTGCTTCCACAGCTGGTTGCGCAGTCGCATCACCCGCACCAGCACCATCATGGTGCCCAGGAACCAGCCGAACAGGATGCTGCGGTGAGAGAAGGCGTAGTAGCGCAGCCAGTGGGCGAAGTAGCCGGGAAGGTTGTTGATGTAGTCGGTGCTGCGCGGGTTGAAGTACCCCAGGATGCTCACGAGGTAGCGGTTGGAGAAGCCGCCCAGGGGCAGGGCCAGGATCTCCTCGCCGTCGATGGTGGCGGTGGGGTTCAGGATGTGGGGGAACGAGGAGTAGATGTCGAACTGGTGCCCGTGCTCCACGTACAGGCCGGCCGGATCGTAGTAGAACCAGGGCTCGTAGCGGATGGAGGAGGCGCTCGGGTCCAGCCCCAGCTGCGCGGCCCGATCCCGTATGGCGCCCTCGAGCACGGCCTGCACCGAGGGCCAGTGCAGCTCGTGATCGTGGTTTCCCAGCACATAGATCACGCGGTGCCCACGGCCCAGCAGCTCTGCCAGGGCGGTGACGAACACCGGATGCTGCTCGAGGATCACACCCAGCTTCCACGCGGCCTTGGGTTCGGAGGGCTCGAGCCCCCGGGTACGCTCCCGGCGCCGCATCCTCCAGGGGGCCGGCTCGGGCACCCGGGTGGTGATGCAGAAGTCGAAGATGTCGCCATTGAGCACCAGCACCGACTCTTCGCCGGGGCGGGCCTCGGCCATGAAGCGCCGAACGAGGTCGAGGAACTCCTGGTCGCGCACGAAGCCCTCGCCCTTGAAGCGCTTCCACCCGTCGGCGTGATCCTCGACGTCCGCGAGGTGGGTGTCCGAGATGACGAGGTAGCGGCGTGGGGCCACGGTGAGCTGTTCCTCCCCGGCTGTCTAGACCGAACAGCGGACTATCCATCGACCCGCGGGCGGTCAAACCTCGACGACAAAGTTCTTCGAAGCACCACTATCGACCAGGGAGTCAGTTTCGCAGCTCCCGCATCAGCGGCGTCGGAAAGTTGGGCATGACCCTCTCCTTTGCCAGGTAGGCCTCCAGCATGGCCGCCTTGGCCTCGAGGGCGCGTGTGGCTTCGGAGCCGATGTCCTCGAAGAGCCTCCAGACCACCGGCCCGTCCTTCCGCTGCACCCAGCCGCCCACCACCCGGCCGGCAGCGATGATGCTGGGACCGGCGTTGCCGTTGCGGTCGTGCAGCAAGGCGTAGGCGTCGGCGTCCATCAGTCGGCGACGGTGCTTGGTGGCCATCACCCAGGGATCGAGGGTGGGCAGCAGGGTCACGCAGGCAGGGTCCAGGGGCTCGGCCGACGCGAGGTCCTCGAGGTCCGCCGCGGGCGCGATCCGCTCGCCCCCTTCGCCGTCCACCCGCACGGTCGCCAGGCTCGCCCCCTGGGCCTTGACGGCGGCCTTCACCTGCCCCTTGGTGAAGCCCGTCCACCACTGGATGTCATCCAGGCTCGCCGGCCCGAAAGCCTCCAGGTAGCGCGACACCAGAGCGCTACGGGCCTCGACGGGGTCCATGGCCTCCGGCTCGATCCCCGGCAGCCAGGCCTGCCGCAGGGCGTAGCTGTACTGGTTCGATCGCCAGCCGCCCTTGGGCTTGGCCCGCACCACACCACCGCGCATGCACACCACGCTGTTGATGCGGGAGCCCAGGGAGAAGTGCCCGCCATAGGGCTTGTCCAGCGCGTACGGGTAGGTGGTCTTCAGCTCGGGGACCCGCGCGCTGATGTCGGTGCCGAAGGCCTGACCCAGCTCCCCCACCACCGCCAGGATGTCCGCCTCGATCCGTGCGAGCCGCGCAGGGGCCCCGGCTTCGTCGGCCAGCTCTCCCAGCACCATCAGCTTGTACAGCCGTCGCTCCTCGGGCCCCAGCAGGCGGGGTACGGCGGCCTGGTGCACCAGGGCCACATCCCGCGCGGCCACCACCCACAGGGTGCGCCGCATGGCCAGCCAGCGCACCACGCTGCGCTCCTCGAACAGGGCGCGTTGCACGGCAGGGCGATCGAAGGCCGGCTGCCGAACCCAGGCGCTCATGTAGATGCTGGTGGGCTCGGTGGCGTGCAGGCCGACGATGGCCTGCGCCAGTGAGGCCAAGTCACCATGGAAGGGACTCGAACCGAGGCCCTGCCGCCCCGCGCGACTGGCCAGGATCCTCTCGGGGGTGAGCGTGGGTACCGCCATGCTGGCCTCCCGCCTTGTGGGTGCTGGGAGAGGGTGTAACCCTGGCTGTGGTCCCAACGCCTCGGAGGTCCCCGTGCGCTCCACCGCCCTCACCGTCCTGGCTCTGCTCACCCTCGCAGCTTGTCGGAACGATCCGGACAAGCCCGACACCGACACCATCCCCATCGACGACACCGCCACGGTCCCTGTGGATGCCGACGGTGACGGCTGGTTCGACGATGAGGACTGCGACGACAGCGACGCGAGCATCCACCCCGGCGCCGACGAGGTCTGCGACAGTGTGGACAACGACTGCGACGACGAGATCGACGAAGACGCCGTGGACGCGGTGACCGCCTGGGTCGACAGCGACGGCGACGGCTGGGGTGATCCGGATCTGGCCGTCACCGCCTGTGAGTTCCCCTCCGGCTACGCAGATCAGGACGGTGACTGCGACGACAACGACCCCACCAGCTACCCCGGCGCTCCCGAGCGCTGCGATGGCGCCGACAACGACTGCGACGGCGAGATCGACGAGGATCTCAACGAGACCTGGTACGCCGACGCCGACGCCGACGGCTTCGGCAACCCAGAGCGCGTGCTGGAGAGCTGCGATCCAGGCGAGGGCTGGGTGGCCGACGCCACCGACTGCGACGATAGCGACTCCACCGTCTTCCCTGGCGCCCCTGAGCTCTGCAACGACACCGACGATGACTGCGACGGGGCCGTGGACGAGGAGCTCGAGTCCACCTGGTACGCCGACAGCGACGGCGACGGCTTCGGCGATCCGGACAGCTCCACCTTCGACTGCGAGCCGGGTGCTGGCTGGGTCGAGGATGCCCGGGACTGCGACGACGCCAACTCGAGCATCCACCCCGACGCCACCGAGGTCTGCGACA
>CAZHIK010001053.1:0-3520 GCA_964532635.1 uncultured Enterobacterales bacterium | reverse complement strand
AGCACATCGTGGTGCAGGTGGCCAAGGATCCAATCGGCACCAAGGGCGCCCGGATCACCACCCACATCACCCTTCCTGGTCGCTACCTGGTCTACATGCCCACGGTGGACCACATCGGTATCTCCCGCCGCATCGAGAAGGACCGGGAGCGCCGTCGCCTGCGCAACTTCGTCGAGAAGCGCCGCAAGAAGGGCCAGGGCTTCATCGTTCGCACCGTCTGCGAAGGCCGGCCCACCAGCGAGCTCGAGCAGGACATGGACTACCTGGTCAACACCTGGGAGAAGGTCCAGACCGGGGCCAAGGACGCCAAGGCGCCGGCCATGCTCCACGAAGAGCACGACCTGGTGCTGCGGGTGGTCCGCGACGTCTTCGACGAGGGCGTCCAGCGCATGGTGGTCGACGATCCCCAGATGTTCGAGAACGTGCGCGGCTTCATGCGCGACTTCCTGCCCAAGAGCCGCGACCGGGTCCAGCACTACCGCGGCGCCGATCCCTGCTTCGACGTGTACGGCATCGAGACCGAGATCACACGCTCCCTGGGCCGCAAGGTCTGGCTCAAGTCCGGCGGCTACCTGGTCATCGACCAGACCGAAGCCCTGATGGCGATCGACGTCAACTCGGGCAAGTACGTGGGCACCTCGAACCTCGAGGACACCACGCTGAAGATCAACCTCGACGCGGTCAACGAGGTGGTCTACCAGCTACGCCTGCGCAACATCGGCGGCATCATCATCATCGACTTCATCGACATGGAGAAGGAAGCCAACCGCGAGAAGGTCTTCCGCGCCCTCTCCGACGCCCTGCGCCGGGACCGTGCCCGCACCAACGTCATCAAGATCTCGGATCTGGGCCTGGTGGAGATGACCCGCAAGCGGGTCCAGGAAGACCTCACCCGCTTCCTCTCCGAGCCCTGCATGTACTGCGAGGGCAAGGGCCACACCCGCTCGCGCATCACCGTCTGCTTCGACATCCTGCGCGAGGTCCAGCGCGAGGCCAAGCGCTCCGCCAACCGCGAGCACATCATGGTCAACGCCCACCCAGCGGTGGCCGATCTGATGTACGGCGAAGAGCTCCCCAGCCTCGAGCTGTTCGAGCAGAAGACCGGGCGGCGAATCGTGGTCCGGGCGGCCCCGCACTACCACGTCGAGCGCTTCGAAGTCTACAGTAGGTAGGTCCCCCGCTTTGGAGGCCCCACCTTGGTCGATGTGCGTATCGAAGGAGAGCTCGTCGGCTTCTCCTACCAGGACGAGCAGTCCGCCTTCGCGGTGGCGCGCTTCGCCCTGGACGATGGAGAGGAGCTCACGGTCATCGGGCCGCTGGGTACCGCGCGGCCAGGGCAGATCCTGCACCTGAGCGGGCGCTGGGAGACCCACAAGGTCCACGGGCGGCAGTTCCGAGTGTTCAGCTTCCTGGCGGACGATCCGCGCACCATCGACGGTCTGGTCACCTACCTGAGCTCCGGCGCGGTGGCAGGCGTGGGTCCGGAGCTGGCCGCCCGCCTGGTGGAGCGCTTCGGGCTCGCCACCCTGCGGGTGCTGGCCGAGCAGCCCGAGCGCCTCCAGGAGGTGGACGGCATCGGGCCGGCCCGTGCCGCTTCCATCCGCGAGGCCTGGCAGAGCGACAAGGAGGACCGCGAGCTGCACGCCATGCTGCGGGGCCACGGGCTGAAGCCAGCGCTCACCCGCCGCATCGTGGAGAGGTACGGGGTGAACGCCCTGAGCGTGGTCACCCGGGAGCCCTACCGCATGGCGCGGGAGGTGCCAGGGGTTGGCTTCAAGACCGCCGACGCCATCGCCCGTCACAACGGCATCGCCCACGACGCCCCCATGCGGGCCGAGGCCGCGGTGCTCTACGCTCTGGACAAGGGCCAGGACGACGGCCACTGCTTCCTGCCCCAGGGAGACCTGGCCGACCGGCTCGAGCGGCTCGACGTGCCTCCAGCCGCCTGGCAGAGCGCGGTGCGTGAGCTGCTGGCCCGCGGCCACCTGGTCAGCTGGGAGACCGCCGACCCCATGCAGCGGCCCTTTCAGCTCGCCTGGATGCACCGCCTGGAGCGGCGCGTCGCTGGGCGGGTCCTCGGCCTGGTGACCTTGCCCCCGCGCCCCTCGCTGCTCACGGTGAAGGACGCCGAGGCGGTCGCCGGGCTGACGCTGAACGAGGATCAGCGCGAGGCGGTGAAGCGAGCACTCGAGAAGGGCATCGTGGTGATCACCGGTGGTCCCGGTACCGGCAAGACCACCATCGTCAAGGTGCTGCTGGCCGCGATGCGACAGCTGGGGCAGCGCACGTTGCTGGCCGCCCCCACCGGGCGGGCCGCCCGGCGCATGGCCGAGGCCTGCGGCCAGGAAGCGAGCACCCTGCACCGGCTGCTGGACTTCGAGTTCCCTGCGATGCGCTTCCGTCGCGACGCGGGCAATCCCCTCGAGGCCGACGGGGTGATCGTGGACGAGGCATCCATGGTGGACCTGCGCCTGATGGCTGCGCTGCTCGAGGCCATCCCCCCAGGCGGTCGCCTGGTGATGGTGGGTGATGACCACCAGCTGCCCGCGGTGGGGGCGGGTCAGGTGCTCGGGGATCTGATCCGTGCTGGGGTGGTGGACGTGGTGCGCTTGCGGGAGATCTACCGCCAGGCGGAGGGCAGCGGGATCATCGTCAACGCCCACCGGGTCGATGCCGGCACCATGCCCATCAGTGCGGAGCGGGAGCATCGGGACTGGAAGCGGGCCATGGAGACCTGGCCCGCCCACCGCAGCAAGCCCGCCGAGCCGGCGCTGGACTTCTTCCTCGTCGAGCGCGAGGATCCCCTCGAGGTGCAGGCCACCCTGCTGCAAGCGGTCACCGAGCGGCTGCCGCTGCGGGGCTTCGATCCCTTGCGGGATGTGCAGGTGCTCGCGCCCGTTCACCGCGGTGAGCTGGGCACCGTGGTTCTCAACCGCAAGCTCCAGGCTCGGCTCAACCCCGACGG
Organism: uncultured Enterobacterales bacterium; assembly: GCA_964532635.1. Classification (GTDB taxonomy): domain Bacteria; phylum Myxococcota_A; class UBA796; order UBA796; family JAFGLY01; genus CALDOK01. The sequence goes on along the minus strand of CAZHIK010001053.1, from coordinate 555 downwards.
CCGCGCCCTCGAGGTGGGCAACTTCGTCTTTCGCGAGGGCGATCGGGTCATCCAGACCCGCAACAACTACCAGACCGAGGTCTTCAACGGTGAGGTGGGGCGGGTGCTTCGCGTGGGCGAGGGCCAGCTGCTGGTGGGCTTCGAGGGCCGGCAGGTGCAGCTGGTGGGTGAGCAGCTGCGGGAGGTGGAGCCCGCCTACGCCATCACGGTCCACAAGTCCCAGGGCTCGGAGTATCCGGCGGTGGTCATCGCCCTGCACGGCATGCACCGCATCATGCTGCGTCGCAACCTGCTCTACACCGCCGTCACCCGTGCGGAGCGCTTCTGCTGCATCATCGGCTCGCGGCGCGCCGTGCGCCTGGCGGTCAGCATCTCCGGTCACCAGGATCGCCACACGCTGCTGGCGGATCTGCTCCGGGTGGGGTCGTAGGATAGGAGCGCCACCTGGAGAGGTGCCCCTTGCCGACCTTCACGGACGAACACGACCGCGTCGACATCCGCTCTCTGAGCCTCGCCGAGATCCGCGTGCTCGTGCAGGGCATGGGCAAGGAGAAG
>CAZHIK010001052.1:0-3521 GCA_964532635.1 uncultured Enterobacterales bacterium | reverse complement strand
GCGTCGGCGTCGGCGTCGGTGTCGGCGTCGGCGTCGGTGTCGGCGTCGGTGTCGGCGTCCGAGTCAGCGTCCGTGTCGGTGTCGGCGTCGGTGTCCGTGTCGGTGTCGCCTTCGGGCGGGGTGTCGCGGGCACTGTCTTCCTTGCTCGGGCAGCCGAGGGTCAGCGACAGGGCCAGAAGCAGGTGGGTCCTCATGTCATCTCCTTGGGGAGATCCGAGCGTACCACCGGCATTCCCGCCTGGCAGCGAGCGGGTGTCTTCCCGGCCGCGTCGGCCCGTGACGCAGGGCCCGCGTCACCGCGTCACGCGCTGACGCAAGCAAGGGGGGCTGCGGTGGGCTCCGTGGAAGCATCACGCCGATATCCGACGTTCGTCGGTGATCGCGATCCCTGGCACAGGCTTGGCACGCATCCTGCTTCTGTACTGGGTGTCTCTCACGAACCCCAACCGAGGAACCCACCATGAACGCCCGCACCCTCATCATCGCCGCCTTCGCCCTCTTCACCATCGGCTGCGCCGGCAACCCCCTGCAGGTCGAGATCGTGGGCCCCTGGGCCCCGCCCGCCGACAACGACAGCGACTACGAGCCCGCCGATGACGACGACGACAGCGACTACGAGCACAACGACGACGATGATGACAGCGACTACGAGCACGACTACGACGACAGCGACTACGAGCCCAACGACGACGACGACGACAGCGACCACCACTACGACAACGCCGAGGACTGCTGGGACGACTACGAAGGCTGGGCCGAGTGGTGCGAGGCCGCCGAGGAGCAACTGGCCGAGGCCGACGCCTACTTCCAGGAAGCCGTCGAGTACTGCGACGATGTCTACAGCAGCATCGAGTTGTGCGAGGCCCAGTACGGTGAAGGCGCCCCCCAGTGCGACTGCTACGTGAACCAGATCGACGAATGCCAGTACAACTGGGACGACTCCACGGGCCAGCAGGCCGACGCCCTCGCCGAGGTGCGGCACACCTGCGACAACGCCGACGAAATCGAGGCCATCTGCGAAGAGCTGTAGTCCCAGCGACTTCCCCTCCACCCCAGCGACCCGGGAGCCCTGGCTCCCGGGTTCGCCGTCGACGGTCGCAGGGTCGGCGCGTCGCCGCCTGACGCAGCCCCTGCGTCACTGCGTCACGCGCTGACGCTGGATCGGAGAGACGAGGGGGGGCGGTTCCGTAGGCGTTGTCGATAATGGGCGTTCAACGGTGATCGCAATCCCTGGCACAGGCCTGGCACGCATCCTGCTTCTGTACAGGGTGTCTCTGAACGAACCCCCCACCGAGGAACCCACCATGAACGCCCGCGCCCTCATCACCGCCGTCTTCGCCCTCTTCACCATCGGCTGCGTCGATTTCTTCGAGGTCCCCCCCTCCCACGCCGAGTGCTGGACCGAGTACGAGGGCTGGGCCACCTGGTGCGACGAGGCCCACAACTACCTCGACCGCTGCGACGACCAGATCGACCAGGTCGAGCGCTGGTGCGACGATGTCTACGACGACCTGGACGACTGCGAGCACGACAACGGCGTCGGCGCCTGGCAGTGCGACACCTACCTCCGCCAGGTGGACGATTGCCAGACGCAGTGGGACGAAGCCCACATCGACCGCGACGATGCCGTGTTCCAGGTGCGCCACGCCTGTGGCAACGCCGACGAGATCGAGCAGACCTGCCTGGCGCTCTAGCCGAACGCGTCGTTCCCCCGCCGACCCGGGAGCCCCAGCTCCCGGGTTAGTCTTTGTCTATCCCCGGGAGGAGCGATGAACGGTCTGTCTCGCTTGATCGACGAGCTGTGGAGCGCCCAGGACTTCGAGGCTGGAGCCAAGGTGTTGCTCCGCGCGGTGCTCGCCCAGGCCGAGCAGGCTCGCAGCCAGGATCCCGGCTCGCGCTCCATGCGCATCCTGCGCTCGATGCTCCACCTGCGCCCCGGTGGATCCTACGAAGGCCTGGTGGTCCTCAGAGCCGAAGGCACCCGCGATGCCGCGGGCAAGGGCGGCTGGCTGCTGCCGTCGGCCACGGTCTGGCGCCACGTGCACGAGCACCGCCAAGCGGTGGCCGTCAGCCTGCTGATGGGCACCATCCGCCTGGTGGGCTCGGGCCGCAACCTGCGCTGGAGCCAGCCTCGCGGCGACGGCCAGGGCGGCAACGATGCCTCCATGCAGCGGCTGTTGGATCGCGACGCCACCCACCTGTACGCCCTGCCCCTGCGCTCCCCCGGCGGGATCGTCCAGGGCATGATCTCCGTCGAGATGAGCACCCGCGCCGTCACCGCCGAGATGGACTGGAGCCAGCACGCCGCGCAGCTACAGCTGCTCGCCGATGTCGCCACCCCCGCGCTGATGCTGCTGCCCCGCAAGAGCTCCGCTCAGCCCGTGGGTCGGGATCCCCTCCTGCCTGTGGTGGGCGAGGCCATGGCCGAGACCGTCCGCCTGCTGTCGGTCTTCGCCACCATGGAAGAGACCATCCTGGTCTCCGGCCCCACCGGCGCCGGCAAGTCCCGCCTGGCCCACTGGTGCCACGCCCGCTCCAGCCGCTCCCGGGGGCCCTTCGAGACCGTGGACCTCAACACCATCCCCGAGCAGACCCAGATGGCCGAGCTGTTCGGCTGGAAGCGGGGCGCCTTCACCGGGGCCGTGGGCGATCAGGCCGGCCACGTGGCCCGGGCCAGCGGCGGCACCCTGTTCATCGACGAGATCGACAAGCTGTCCATGAAGGCCCAGGCGGGCCTGCTGCAGCTGCTCGAGTCCCGCAGCTACCGGCCCCTGGGCAGCAACGCCGGGCCGGTGCCCGCCAACCTGCGCTTCGTGGTGGGCACCAACGCCGACCTGCCCGCCGCCATCCGCGAAGGCCGCTTCCGCGAGGACCTCTACTACCGGATCAACGTGCTGCCCGTGCGCCTGCCGCCCCTGGCCGAGCGCAAGGACGAGATCGCCGACTGGGCCCGCTTTATGCTCGAGCGCCGCCACAAGGAGCTGAAGCAACCCGGCCGGGCCAGCTTCAGCGAAGCCGCCGTGGCCCGGCTGTGCCAGGCCGCCTGGCCGGGCAACCTGCGCCAGCTCGACAACGCCGTGCGTCGCGCCTACGCCATGGGCCTGGCCATGCAGGCCCCCGGCAGCGACCTGCTCATCGGCGAAGCTCCCGTGGCCCAGGCCCTGGCCTTCGAGGTGGGCACCACCGCCCAGTCCGGCGACAGCTCCGATCTGATGTCCGCCATCGATCGCGCCGCCGAGCACTTCGTGGCCCTGGCCCAGGATCGACAGGAGCGGGGCGGCAAGCTCGACCTGGACCACAGCGCCGCCCTGCGCGGCGCCGTGCTGCGCCAGGCCCTCGCCGTCACCGGCGACCTCAAGCTGACCTACGAGCTGTTCGGCCGTCACGCCGTGGTGGCCAGCCGCAACCACACCCGTGACTACCGCCGCGAGCTGGGTCGGCTGCAGGACCTCGAGGAGGAGTGTGAGGGCTAGCAGCGTGCGGTAGATCGCCTTCCCGCGCGTAGCGCTGGCACGGCCAGG
>CAZHIK010001051.1:0-3526 GCA_964532635.1 uncultured Enterobacterales bacterium | reverse complement strand
CCACCGGGTTCGACAGCACGCCGATGCCCTCGATCTCCATCTCCACCAGCATCCCCGGCTGCAGCCAGACTGGGGGCTTGCGGGCGAAGCCCACGCCCTCGGGGGTGCCCGTGAGGATCACGGTGCCCGGCAGCAGGGTGGTGCCCTTCGACAGGAAACTGATCAGCTCTGCTACCGAGAAGATCATGTCGGCTGTGGTGGCGTCCTGCATCAGCTCGCCGTCGATGCGGGTGGTGAGCCGCAGGGCCTGGGGATCCGGGAGCTCGTCGCGGGTGACGATGGCGGGGCCCAGGGGGCAGAAGCTGTCGAAGCTCTTGGCGTAGCACCACTGGCCCAGCTTGCGCTGCCAGCGGCGGGCGGAGACGTCGTTGCCGATGGTATAGCCGAGCACGCAGTCCAGGGCGTCCTCGACCGTCACGTCCCGGGCCATGCTGCCCAGCACCACCGCCAGCTCGACCTCGTAGTCCACCTGGGGCGGGTCCATGCAGTGGGCGGGGATGCGGATGGCATCACCGGGCCCCACCACAGCGCCGGGGTTCTTGTAGAACAGCACCGGGTGCTTCGGTGGCTCGGACCCGGTCTCGGCGGCGTGGGCCACGTAGTTGCGACCGATGGCAAGTACCACGGGGGGGCGCAGAGGAGCGAGCACCCGGCTGATGCCCACGGTGCTGTCCGTGGGCTGGAGCCAGGCGTAGGGGCTGCCGGCCAGCACCGTGGCGGTGCCGTCTCCGCGGTCGTCTCCCCACTGGACCTGGCCGTGCTCGTCCTGGAAGCAGATGATGCGCAAGGTGACTCCTGGGTCGGCTTGGGGGATCAGAGGGACTCGACCAGGTCGCAGGCCGCCTCGAGATCGGCGCTGCAGGCCTGCATCAGGCGCCTGCGGGCTTCGCCGATGTCGCTGGGCATTCCGATGCCGTAGGCCATCAGGATGCCCAGCACCAGGCAGGCCTGGCGGTCGTCGGCTTCGCAGCCCTTGCGGGCCATGCGGGCCATGGTGGGGATCTCTGCGGCGGCGTCGGCGTTGTAGAGACGCTGGGCAGCCTCGCCGCAGGCGGGGCCGTGGCCCTGGTCGCAGGCATCGACGAACAGGCCGGTCAGCTCGGAGCGGCTGGTGGCGCCCGCGGCCTCGAGGGCCTTGGCGGCGCGGTAGCAGCCCGCGCCGTCGTGGCTGGCGCAGGCCTGGGTGAAGAGCAGGTTGGCTCGGGCCCGGTCTTTCGGCACGCCTCGGCCCTCCAGGAACATCTGGGCCAGGTTGGTGCAGGCTTCGGCGATGCCGCCGTCGCAGCGCCGTGCCTGGGCCACCACCTCGTGGGACGCCCCGGCCGGTAGGCTGCTGGTGTGGGCGCCGCCTGGGGGCAGGCACTCGAGGACGATGTCGGTGGTGCTGGGATCGTCGTAGGGCTGCACCTCGACGGTGCCCGAGCACTCGTCGTCACCCCGCGTGCCCTCGAAGGCGAAGTGGCCCTCCTGCCCTGTGGCCCGCAGCTCCACGTCCTCGACCCCGCGCAGCTCGATGGAGTCCAGGGCGATGTCGTCGAGCCCGGTGCACGCCGGAGCGAGGGTGGACAAGGCCAGGAGTGCGAGGACGAGGCGGTGGGACATGTTCGTTCGGGGGGGAGCGCGTCGGGCGCTCTGTAGCACGACCGCCTCGATCTCGGGAGCTTCGCTTCCACAGCTGCTAAGCTGCTTCCATGGCTCACCGCTACCGGCCTTCGCGCTCTCTCTGGCTGCCCAGCCTGTCGCTGGTGCTGTGCCTGCTGTTGGCTCGCCCCGCTCTGGCGGTGCCCTTCCTGCTGCCCGCAGGCGAGCCCGCGTCCCGCTGGCAGGCAGCCCTCGCCCTGTCGGGCGGCCTCCAGCTCGATCCGAGCGAGGTTCGGGTGGCTTCGGCGCCGTGGGTGGAGCTGCAGCGCACGGCTCGTGCCGACCGCTGGCGGCTGCGGGTCCACGATCACCTGGGATCGCTGTACGAGGTGGAGGTCCCCGTGCCCGCCACCGAGCGGCAGCGGGAAGAGCTGGTGGTGCTGGCCGCCAGCCTGCTCCATCCGATCACCCGCAGCGCCTCCAGCCCTCCGGGCATCGGTGGGGCCAGCGACGTGCCGCCGCCCCTCCCCGAGCTGCCGCCGCCCCTGCCTTCGGAGCCGCCCCCACTGCCGGTGGAGCCGCCCCCGCTGCCGGAGGCTGCCACTGTCGAGCCGCCGCCCCTCCCCGTCGAGCCGCCGCCCCTGCCCGAGGTCGATGTCGAGGAGTCCATCGCTGCGGTGGGTACCAGCCCCTCTGCCCCTCCGCCCGAAGCGCCGGTGGTCTCCCCATGGCACGATCCCGGCACCCTGATCTTCACCCGCCTGCTGGGCACGGTGGACACCGGGCTCGGTGTGCCGGCGGTGGCCCCCGGCGGTGGGTTGCAGGTGGGCGTAGTGCTGCCCCACAGCTTGCGGGTGGGCATCGGCTTCGAGATCGAGGCCATCCGCAGCCTGCCCCACCCCGAGCAGGACCCCGAACTCTATGCCGAGATGCGCGACGCCGACGCCCACCTCACCTTGCTGTGGACCCCCGCCTGGACGGTGGCCCCGCTGGTGGCAGGGCGCTTCGGGGTGGCCGTGCGCAGCGTCTTCGAGATCGACGTCGATGGTGGCACCACCACCCGCGATCCGGTGGCGCTGGACACCGAGGGCAACGAGCTGGGGCCGTACCCCATCGCTGGCTTCGATCTCGGGCTCTCCCTGCCCATTGGGCGGTCCACCACCCTGCAGCCTTTCGCTGCCATGCAGGTGGATCTCACCCGTCCGCTGCAGCTCGAGCTGTACGGTGACACCGTCACCGACCTGCCCTGGTACTCCCTCCACGCGGGCCTCGCCCTGCACCTGCAGCCGAATGTGCGCACGCGGTGATCGTTTTCGCGAGCTGAGCGCACGATGCGGGTGATGGAAGCCCAAACGTGCGACACCTCCCTGGTCCGAGCCGCGGCCCGCGGAGAGCCCGGAGCCCGCGACAAGCTCGTGGACGCCTGGCTCCCGGTGGTGCTGGGATGGTGCGCGCGGCTGGGGGGCCCCAAGGTCGATCCCGAAGACGCCACCCACGATGTCTTGATCGTGATGCTCGACCGCCTCGAGAGTCTCCGGGAGCCCAGCTCCTTCTCCTCATGGCTGTTCGGCATCACCCGTCGGGTGCTCGCCAAGCACCGCCGCCAGGCCTGGGTCAAGCGCTGGGTGCCCGGCTTCATGCCCGAAGCCGTGGACACCGACCCCTCGCCCTACCATCAGACCCGCCTTTCCGAGACGTCCCGTCGGGTCCAGCAAGCCCTCGAGCTGCTGCCGCCAGCCCAGCGCGAGGTGCTGGTGCTCTGCGATCTCGAGGAGCGCACGGATCTCGAGGTGTCCGAGCTGCTGGGGATCCCCCTGGGGACTGTCAAGAGCCGCCTGCGCCTGGCGCGCAGGAAGTTCCGAATCATCGCAGAACAGAACGCGCTGGCCTCCCTCGCGCAGGTGACGGCCGGCGAAGGAGGGAGCCCATGAAGCCCTTCCGTGAG
>CAZHIK010001050.1:0-3527 GCA_964532635.1 uncultured Enterobacterales bacterium | reverse complement strand
CGATGAGTTTCCAGCAGTGGACCGCCGAAGATGGACGATCGGACCAGGGTGGTCCAGAACCACCTGGATTCGCCAGTCCACGGCGGAGCGAAGGACTACAGCGGCCCGCCAAAGAGGACGTAGAAGTAGTAGTTGGCTGTAGATCCGATTAGCAGCTCGTCGTAGCCATCGCCGTTCATGTCGCCGGCGGGTTCCACGACAGAACCCATGCCGGTGATAAGGTCGGTCACCGTGCCCGCTTCCGAGTGCACGAAGGCGTCAGTGTCGCCAGCTTCGACGGTCCCGATGGGGGCGTCGTAGAAGATGAAGGTGGTGCCGGACTCGGGTGTGTACATGTTGCTAAGTCTGGCTCCCACGGCCGTGTCGTCCCGGCCATCGCCGTTCAGATCCTGCTCGATGGATAGGCTCTTGCCGAAGTAGGCCAGGGACTCTGTCAGCGACAGTCTCCCATCTACGGTGCTGGTGGTGTATCGACCATCCTCGAGGGGCCCGAGCATCAGGAAGGCATAGCCGGTGGTTTGCAGGTTTGTTCCCACCATCAGGTCGTCGTAGCCATCGCCGTTGACATCGCCACCCGTGGAAAGGTCGAATCCCGCTTGGCCGCCACCGCCATCCAGGCGGGCGTCGGCGTCGGAGATAGTCGTCTGCGGGGGGAAGGGGGCGAACATGACGTACACGGCTCCGAGTTCCCCCCGTCCGCGGTCCCTGGCGGTGACAGCGAGGTCCGCCAGGCCGTCGCCGTCGAAGTCTCCTCGAAGGGATACATCGATGCCATAGGAGCTGAGCGTCTCATCCAGCTCGTCGTCTACGATGATGCTCTCGGCCTCGGAGAGCTCCCAGGTCCCGGTGATGGGCCCGCGGGTGAGGTAGACCTTTCCCTCTTGGTCGTCCATGCTCGAGTGGGGCCTGTAGGTGAGCGCCAGATCATCGAGCCCATCACCGTCGATGTCGTCCGAAGACATCGCCATGGGGGTGTACTCCGAGAGTCCGAGTAAGATAGCGTCCGCGCGGTTGAGATCGTACTCGCCCGTGATGGGACTGTAGACCACATAAGCGGCTCCCATGTCATTGGGCCCGCCATATCGCGCTCCAACCACCAGATCGTCCAGGCCGTCGCCGTTGAAGTCGCCGACGGTGAGGGGATCGCCAGTCCCATCTCCCTCCTCGATGGCTGGAAAAGACGCTGTCCATTCGTCTTTTTCCAAGTACATCTCCTGGGTGGCAGGTCCGGCAACCCACAACGCTCTCTGGCCGCTTTGCACCGCGAGATCGGAACAACCATCAGCGTTGGCATCGCCGTGGTCGAACGCACTCAAGTAGTCATCCAGAAACCGGATGTCCGCCGTCGCCAGGTCCACCACACCCAGCGGCGCCCCATCCACAGCAGCGGGCTTTCCACACGCCGGCCACGGTTGGGGATCTCCGGTGTCGGTGTCCGCATCCGAGTCGGCGTCGGTGTCCGCATCGGCGTCGCTGTCGCTGTCGCTGTCACCATCGGCGTCTGTGTCCGCGTCGGTGTCGCCAGGTGCGGTGTCCCGCGGTCCCGTGTCCACAACCGTCGAATCTCGACTCCCATCCTCACAACAGGAGCAGCCGCCCAGAGCGAGACAGCACAGAGCCTGTACCAGGGGGGGCCCGAGGTTCCTCATGCACAGAGCCTATCACTTGGACGATATCGGCAGCGTGATCTCGATGCTCTCGGTGTGTCCCGAAGCCTGCGGGTCGTCTGAGCCCTCGCGTCGATGGAACGAATTCTCGAAGCGCTCGTCGAAGCGTGTGCTGCGCTCCATCACCGACCAAGAGACCCGCCTCGGGGCGAGCAGGAGGATCGGTGCGTCTCGCCCACGCGGTACGAAATGGGCGGGTAGAGCCTGTGGAGTCTCCTTCGGCGGCGTAGGCACGGCCTGCGGGAGTGAGACCCGCGGTTGCCCGTCGCCGCCTATGTACACATCGCTGGGGTCGACGCTCATGTCCCCGATGGTTTCCACCACCACGGCGTCCATCGACGGCGCACCGGAATGCGCCCAGCTGGCCTCGAGCTGCTGGTCCTCGCAGTCCTTGATGGTTGGGTCGTACAGCACGAGGTAGGCCCAGCGGTGTGTCCGTGAGATCCGCTCGAGTTCCATGACGACGAAACCCGGCGAGTGCAGGCGCGACGAGCCGTGCACGACCCACTGGGTGATCTGGCTCGCCAGCGCGCCTCGGCTCGTCGCGCTGGGCAGCAGGATGCGCCCCTCGACAACTTCCCCGAGGTAGTGCGCGAGGCGTTGGTAGGCGCACCACGACAGGCGCGGCACGGAGTTGTATGCTCGCCATGGGTTCGGGCTGGCGGCAGCGAGATCGTACCTCAGGCCAAAGCCCCGCCACTGGTCGTCGGGACTGTACCCGGACTGCCAAGCGTGCCAGCCGGCGATGGAGGCCGATGAGGCCAGGGCGGCTCCCAGACGCCACCAGACCTCGTGGGCCTGGAATCGCTCTGCTGTGATCCCGCCCGAAGGTGCGTGCTCCGGTCGGCTTACGAAGGCGGGGAAAGCGATGTCGTCGTTGCCTGCGTATCCGCTGGTGCCGTTCTCCATCACGCTGACGGGGAGAGCGTTCTCGAAGTAGCTCACGACCTCCGGGTATTCGCCCGCCGTGGGCGCGCCCTCCAGGATCCCATCCCAAATGGCTTGGCGCAGCTCCTCTACCTCCAAGGGCAGGAGGGCGATGTGGGCGCCTTCGTTCTTCAGGGCGTGGTACCAGTGGTAGTCGATGCCCTGGATGTATTCAGGCAGCCTGGCAACATCGACGCCTACCTCTACCACAAGATACTGAGCCGCATACTTCGCCACGCCCTTGGCGAAGTCCCGCCGGCTCTCCCATGCTGCTGAGAGACGCACGCTCGTGTCCTGGTAGTAGTTGGTGACGGCCGGTAGCATCAAGCGCACGTTTTCGCCGCCCTCGATGCCATCGAGCGCTGTGCGCAGCGCCCAGGCCGCGCGGCCGTAGGTCTCGCCCACGAAGTAGGCGCTCAGGTCGGGATCGTAGTCTCCGTTGGCGTCCAGGTAGACGACCTTGTTGTCCAGCTCGTTGAAGATCTCGACGGCCTCGACCACCTCGTCGATGCCTGGGCATGACCCGGAACCGTGGAAAGCACCGCACCATTGGTCGTAGGCCTCAGTCATCAGCTCGCCGACGACTTCGGCGATGTAGCCGACGTACAGCCGCTTGTAGCCACTGGACAGGTCCAGGGTCTCGAAGTGCCATTCGTACACAGGCAGCATGGTTGGTTCGGAAATGGGATTGGCGTCGTTCTCGACTGGAAAGTGCTCGAACTCGGTCATCGGGCCGGTGACGCTATCGATATGGTCGATGTTCCATTTCTGAACTGCATACGGGATGGAGGCAACGCAGTGGTCGGGGTTGTTGGGGTCGGGGCTGCGGGGGTCGATTCGATGGAAGTACGCCTCTCCGTCCGGCAGGATCTCGAGCTTGGAGCAGGCGACAGAACCGGGAGCCAGCCTCCGCGGGTGGCCTGCACGGCCAGG
>CAZHIK010001049.1:0-3529 GCA_964532635.1 uncultured Enterobacterales bacterium | reverse complement strand
CCAGCTTCCAGCCCTTCTTGGCCCCGACGTAGACCCGATTCATGGAGAACCCCCGCTTCTCGAAGAAGGGCTCGCCACGTGCGATATCAGCGGTCTCGGCATCCTCGAGCACCCCGACGAACACCTCCTCGGACAGCAGCAGGGCCCAGCCACCCAGGGGCTCGGGGGCGATCTCGAGGGTGAGCATCTCCCGCACCAGCAGGGAGTGGCCCCAGCGCTGCGCGTCATCCGTGATCACGGGGTTGGTGATGTGGATCTTGTTGTGCAGGATGGTGCGGCTCTGCAGCGCCAGCGCGCCCCCCAGGGGGTAGCGCAGGATGGGGATCAGCTCGATGTTGTGGGAGCTGTAGACGTCATCGCCCACCGGGAAGTGCATGTGGTAGTACCACAGCGGCAGGGTGAGCTTCAGATCCCCGAAGCTGTGGGACCAGAAAGGCCCCGTGAACAGCTCGAGCATGGCCAGGCCCGAGGCGTCGCCCTCGCTGTCGGACAGCTCGTAGCGCAGCCCGGGCATGACGGTGTAGCCGAAGCCGCTGGCAGGGTGGACCGCGGTGTAGTTGAGGTAGCCCCAGCCCCGGACCTCCGAGGGGGTGACCGCCGTGGCCGCCGAGGGGGCGAAGAGCAGGGTCACGGCGACGAGCAGCAGCGCGCGTAGCATGGTTCCTCCAGGGAGGGCCATGTATCACCCGGCGCGAGCGATGCTGGCGCTAGTTCCGCTCCACCTTGACGTCGTAGGCCACCTTCTCACCGTGCTCGCCTTCGAGCACGAAGCGCATCATGGTGGCCTTGTCGGCGCCGGCCCGGCTCCAGCGCACGGTGGTGCGGCCGGCGCGGGGTCGCAGCTCCACCACCTCCTCGAAGAGCACCTCGTCGCTGCCCTTCAGGGCCTGGACGGTGGCCCTGTGGACCTCGAAGGGCGCCGGCAGGGTGGCCACCTGCGCGTTCAGATCCATCGAGACCCGAGAGGCCTCGCCCAGCTGGTCCATGACCACGAAGCGCCAGCTCATCTCGACGTCCACGCCCTCGGTCTGGCCGCTGGCGAAGCGGGCCAACACCTGGCAGGAGGCGCTGGTGATGTCGGGATCCTTGGGCAGCGGTACCTTGTGGGTGGCACCCGGGGCCAGCTCCTGGAACTCCCACGTGAGCGTCTCGCCCCCGACCACGCACTCCACCACCACCGCAGCGGGGTAGTTCAGCAGCTCGAAGCGCAGCTCGGGGACCATGTCGTGCCCCAGCACGGGATCGTAGGTGGCTGCGAGCTCGGCCGCCGAAGCTGCGATGACGAACATGAATGTCGGGATCATGGGCTACCCTCCACCAGAGCGTAGCCGACCCGGCTCACGCCTGCGCGTCTTCTCCGTCACCCTCGTCGGCACCGGCGGCGCCCTTGGCCTTCTTGGCGGCCTGCGCGGCCTTGACCCGCTCGATGGCTTCGCGCTGCTTGCGGCCCTTGCCGATCTCGATGGGCTTGCGGTGCTTGCCGAACAACTTCTCGGCTCCCGCGCCCACGCCGCCCACGGCCACCCCGCCCACCAGCGCCGAGGCCGCGATGGCGAAGACCACCTGCTGGTAGTCGTCCAGTGGGGTGATGCCGTCGCGCAGGAACAGGGCGAAGAAAGCCAGCAGGCCGATGTCGCCGCTGATGCGGTCGGTGCCGAAGCGGACGTCGACGAACACCGCCCCCAGGCAGACCACGATGATGGCGGGCCAGATGTAGGTGGTGGGGTACGGCGCCTTGACCACCGCGCACTCGATGGCGATGGCCGCCTTTCCGGTCCAGTTGGTGACGGTGACCTCGAACACGCCGTCACCCGCCAGGTCGAAGCGGTCCTGGCGGTCCTCACCCCACTTGCCACCCTTCTTGGCGGTAGCATCGGTGATGCCCTCGCCGCCCTGGATGTCGATCTCGGGGCCGCCCTTGGCCGACTTGCGCTTGAAGTTGCCGTCGACCTGCTGGGTCCAGCCGCCGCCGTTGACCGTCAGCGCGTAGGCGGTCTTGTCCTGGGACTCCTTGGCGTCTTCTTCTTCGGTCTCTTCGGCCAGCGTGGCGGTGACCAGCAGCGCGTGGCCGGGACCAGGATTGCGCAGCTCGATGGTCTCCTTCTCACCGTAGACGGTGTCGGAAGCCAGGTGGGGCCCGGGATCGATGGTCTGACGGCCGATGGCGACGGGCATGGCCGCCGCTGCGATCAGCAGGATCCAGGCCAGGATCGGGGCTCCCTTTTGATCGAGCAGGCGCTTGCCGCCGGTGACCATGACGGCCACGACGACGCCCACGATGATGAGCATGGTCATGGGGTAGCCACTCCTCTGGGGGGTGCAGGGCGCCTGACCCTAACCCGCTCGTCGCGTTACGGTCTTCGCTCTACGAGGTTCCCCGAAACGAGAGGACGAAGCGATGCGATCACTCCGCGCTGCCGCGATCCCCGGCGCCCTGCTGGCTCTGTACACCCGCGCCGCCATGGCCCAGGACGTCGTCACCCTGGACGACGCCGAGATGGTGCTGTGCAAGGACGGCTGCTGTCCTCCCACCATGTTCCAGAAGTTCGCCATCGGCGGCATCACACTGGTGCTGGCCGCGGTCTGCTTCTTCCTCATCGTCCGCATCTTCGAGCGCCACTCCATCAAGCGGGGCACCAACGCTCTGGTGGGCCGCCACATGGGCATCTCCCTGTCCATCCTGCTCACCCTCGCGGGGCTGGCGGGGCTCATCTTCGCGTTCACCTCCTGCTTCCCGTTCCAGATGCTCATCATCCTGGGCGTGGTGGGCGCCATCTGGCTGATCCACCTGCTCTACGCCCTCGTGGCGATCCGCTAGGAGTCCCCCATGGCCTACACCGCTGGTTCCGCCTGGCAGCAGAGCGTCGACCACGACAGCTACCTCGAGCAGCTGCGCGAGTACGCAGATGAGCGCGAGCACGGCTACTACCCGCCCACCATCCTCATCGGCCTGGGCGGCACCGGCGCCAAGGCCCTTCAGCACCTGCGCCGCATGCTCCTCGAGCGCCTGGGCACCGTCGACCTGCCCGGGGTGGCCTTCCTGTCAATCGACACCGACACCGCTTCCGTGCGCCCGGCGGCCACCGAGCGCGAGGGTACCCACCCCTACGACGAGCTGATCGCCTTCCGCCAGGAAGAGCGCCTGGACGTCAAGGCCAACTTCTCCACCATCCTCGAGAACATGGCCCAGCACCCCCACATCCGGGAGTGGTGGGACGACTCCATCCCCATCACCAAGTCCTTCAACCTCGAAAAGGGCGCGGGCCAGCTGCGGCCCCTGTCCCGGCTGGTGTTCTTCGAGAACCGCCGGGAGATCCAGGCCGCACTGAAGCGCTGCTGGGCCCGGGTCACCGCCCAGGATCTGGACTCCAAGAGGGTCGATGTGGCCTCGGCCGTTCGGGTCGTGATGGTCGCCGGCTGGGCCGGCGGCACCGGCTCCGGCATGTTCCTCGACATGGCGGCTCTGCTCAAGCACACCTTCACGGCCAAGCCCATCGAGCGCCACGGCATCTTCGTCACCCCCGGGGTC
>CAZHIK010001048.1:1969-3534 GCA_964532635.1 uncultured Enterobacterales bacterium | reverse complement strand
CAAAAAGAAGCACCCCAAGCGCCTCGAGCTCTCCAAGTACTGCAAGTTCGAGCGCAAGCATACGCTCCACAAGGAAATCCGCTAGCCGCGGACTCCTTCTCCCACGTCGCGTGCCGCCCCCACGGGGCGGCTTTTTTCGTGTCCGAAGCAGCCAGTGGTGAGCCCGGACACCTGAAGCACAACGCGCGCCGCGGAGAGCGGCGCGCGCTGGTGACGAACCGGACCTAGAGGGTCTGGGAGTAGAACTCGATGATCGCCTGGGTGTTGCAGGGGAACGGCAGATCATCGGCCGCGGGCGCGGCGACCATGCGTCCGGCAGCCTTGGCGGGATCGAACTCCAGGTAGTCCGGACGCACGCGGGTGGTGGCGCGCTCGAGGGCTTCCTGGATGAAGCCGCGATCCTTGCTGCGCTCCAGCACCGCGACGACCATGCCCGGCTTCACCTGGAAGCTGGGGCGATCGACCCGGTGGCCGTCCACCGTGATGTGACGGTGGGAGACCAGCTGGCGGGCGGCTGGGATGGTGGGGGCCAGACCGAGGCGCCAGACGATGTTGTCGAGGCGGCTCTCCAGGACCAGGACGAGGTTGGCGCCGGAGGGGCCACGCATACGGTTGGCGCGACGCACGTAGCTCCGGAACTGCTTCTCGAGGACACCGTAGTGCCAACGCATCTTCTGCTTCTCGAGGAGACGAACTTTGTAGTCGGATTGCTTGCCACGACGACGGCCGCCATGGACCCCCGGAGGGTAAGGACGGTCGAGGGCGGTCTTGGTGGTGAGACCGGGCAGGATGATGCCGACAGCGCGGCACTTCTTGAGGCGGGGTCCACGTTCGCGGGCCATGGTTCGCTCCTGATTGGATACGAAGGTACTGCGGCACCCCAGTGGGAAGACCTTTGCTGCCTCGGGGACCGATGTCGCCGGACAGCGGTTTTTCCGGAGAACCCGGAAAACCCAGGGGGCTAAGCGCCAGCGCACCTAGCGCATGTGGGGGTGCGTGTCAATGCCCGCGACTCACGAGGTTGCCCAAAACGTCTCCGCCGCCGAATCACCCCCAGATCATAGGCTACTGCTGACGATCAGCCGACTATGGCCAGCAATCTGGGTGGCCTTGTGAACCAGGAACCTCCACGCCCGACCGATGCTCCTCATCCGTCTTGACAGGAGTTGGCGAGGGCGTTTCCAAGGGCTCTGGCTTCCTGCTCGACTCGGCGAATAGCGGTCCAAGCACACTTACAATGCCCATCAGGGACGCGAGAAAGATGGCTGCCGCGCCACCACTCGACACTGCCACATCCAGATAGACTCGCGCTCCTTCCGCAGATGACGGCTCGCTATTCTGGTACACCAGCAGCCCCAACTGGATCCCCGCCCAGACCCCACCGCAGTACGCGTAGACCTCGATTAGTTTCTGGGCTTTGAGGGCACGACGTGCGTTGACCATCCCAGCGACAACGGCAATGGTCAAGATCCCAAGTAGAACCCAGATGTTTTGCGCGTCGCATATCTCTTCTATCTTCTTGAGAGTCTCCTCTGGATTGAGGGTGGCAAGCAGCAGAATCACGC
>CAZHIK010001048.1:0-1959 GCA_964532635.1 uncultured Enterobacterales bacterium | reverse complement strand
TTCAGTATCTGACGAAGTCTATCGGTCATCCTCATCCCTGCTGTCCACCGCTCCCGACTATGGCGCCGAGAATTCCACCCACGACAGCCCCAACTGGACCACCGATGGCAGCACCGGCCAACGCCCCCACGGTCCCCGAAACAAAAAGCCTTCCGGTGTCTGACATCGGCTCAACTGGCTCGACATCAGCAACCCGGATCAAAGACCCGGGACTGCCACACACGCCGCAGCTGTAGCCCTGGAGCGGCCCGCCAGGATCAAGGTTTTCGTGGTGGCAATGCGTGCATACGACCATGTGTTCACCCTCCACAGCGTAGCACGGGTTCCGCCCCCTACCACCACGAACTCTCGGCATACCGGCCCACCTACGAGGCGCCTATTCCTTCAACAGGTGGGGCAATACAGATCCGCAGGTCGATCTACGGGAGTTTATCCACGTTGTCTCGAAACCACTTCCAGGCGTCTTCGGCCAGCCACCCCTGACGATTTCCGAAGCCTTGCTTGATTTCGATGACGAGCAGACTGTCGTTCCCGTCCAGATGTTTTCGGAGTTTCTCCGACAGTTCGTCAGGGGTGTTCGTGGTAATCACGATCCAGGTCGAATCCAAATAATGCCACCATCCGTCGCACCCTTTGAGCACATCGTGCAGCCCGGAGTAGTCCCGACCGGGCTTGCTCAAGTCGTAACTCACGAGCAGAGGACGCCGACGGTTCATTCCTGGCCTCCCCGGGAATCACTGACGAGTACAAGGTGAACCGGTGACCTGCTGTCGTCTCCGAATCCGGTTCCCGTGTGTGGAAACGCGGGTGAAGACAGCTCTTCTGGATCCCGCCGCTCCGCGTGACCTCGAGCAAAGGCAGCCAGCCAGGAAAGCTCCCAAGTTCCTGGATGATTCGGACGCTCGGCCTGCAACTGCTCCACCCACTTCACAAGCTGATGGACATCGGAGTCCGTCAACTCGCCTCCAGCCAGGACGGAGTCCCGCAGCTCTCGCAGTTCTCGCACTTCGTCGAAGGTCAAGGGATTCCTCTCCCTCTCCTCAAGCTGTAGGAGGCTCTCAATGTTGCTGCTTCTCATCTGCAAGATCTCCACCAGATCCAGCTGCGTCAAGACGCCCTCGCGAGCCATAGACGACACCAAAGCGGTGGACAGCCTAGCTTCGGACTGGAGTAGCGCCCTGGCCTGATCGAGCTGGCGCGTCATGTTTCTGAACCGCCACCAGCTCCAGGCAGCCAGCACGGCCAGCAGGACGTACGACGCATACGGAAGTTCGATGAGGTCTTTGAGGCTGGTGAGCACATCGAGCATCTTCCGACCTCCGCACCGGCAGTTTTCGAATTGACCAATCGGCCAAGCACCGAGGCAGCCATCGTACCTCTGGAACAGCCATGCATTCAATGGTGGGGCTGTACTTCGCCCCAGCAGTAGGGGTATAGTCCACGCACCACTCGCACATCAACGCCCGTTGTTGGCCCCTCCATGGGCATGGTCGCCTCCATGTCCGTCTGGGGCGGGGAGCAATGGGCGTGCGAGTGGTATCCGCGACCACCCCGTTTCCAGCGGACACCCGGAGGATGCCATGACCCGTACACTCGCGGCCCTGGGGGCCATCTTCGCCATCATCGCTACCACGGCCACGAGCTGCGGCGACGACTGGGGCGACAACTGCTACGCCGACGGCATGAGCGACTGCCTCGACGGCAAGAGCTACGCGCCCTACGGCGACACCAGCTGCCAAGCCGACTACGACGACGGCTGGAGCACCTCCGGCTGCTCCGGCGGCTACGACACCGGCTGGTACTACTACTAGCCGCCCCCTCTCCACCCTAGTCGTCTCCGCCTGGTGCAGGTCCTCAGCTTGTTCCCGATGCCCCTGAACATCTGGTAACGGGGATCGTCCGCTCGGCGGAACGCGCGGGACGCACGCGCGACCAGTTCGGCCAGGTCCTCCGCCCAGT
>CAZHIK010001047.1:0-3535 GCA_964532635.1 uncultured Enterobacterales bacterium | reverse complement strand
GGCCAGCCCCAGATGAAGCCAGAAGCGGCTCCCGTGATCGCTTCGAGGGTTTCCACCGTGCTTCCTCGCTTCGGGTGAGGGCGCCCCCTAACTCGCGGCGTGGGTGTGCACGCTCGGTGGTGTGTGGATGCCCCGTGCACCAGGCCTGGGGCTGCCCTTCGGAGCGTCGCGTGGAGGCTCCGGCCCCAGCGGGCTATGGAGCGGCTGGTGCACGGCGGGGGCCTGGAGGCTGTATGTTCACTTTTCAAAGCGCGATCCTGGCGGCCACCTGCCTGCTTGGCCTCGTCGCCTGCAGCGAGCCCTTCTCCGTCGATCAAGCCTCGTCCGGGGCCGAGGTCAGCGCCAAGGACGCCACCGAGACCGGCACCTGCGACTCCTCCCAGCACGAGACCACCGCCCTCGACGGGGTCTACACCTTCGATCTGGCCTGCGCCCTGGCCTACCTGGATGCCGCGGGGTGTGACTTCGACCTCGATCCCGACGGCGACGGCCGGCCCATCCACTCCTCCGTCATCGAAGACCTGCAGAACGACGCCGACAGCTGCCAGTCCGGGTCGAGCTGCAGCGGCTGCACCGACAGCGACAGCCTCACCTCCATCACCTCTTGCACCGAGCTGGCCGCGGCGTCCTACTTCACCGAGGGGGCCTGGTCCGACCTCCAGGTCGCCTGCCCCGCCACCGAAAGCGCCGATCCGGCAGCCTGCACCCTCGAGGGCGTGGCCTTCGACAGCGACGAGCTGGCCTGCGCGGCCCAGCTGTTCACCTCCATGGACTGCGACAGCTGCAACGAGATCTTCGACTCCCGCATCTGCGAGGACGCCATCAACGACGCCGGTGCCTGCCAGTCCGGCCGCACCTGCACGGGCTGTGACGACGGCGACGGTCGCGACAACGGCGTGGACTGCGAAGAGATCGCCGCCTACAGCTACTTCGGCCCCACCGCCGCCGGCGTGCTGCTGGCCTGGGTCCAGGCCAACCCCTGCGAAGAAGCCTGCGTGCCGGCCTGCGACGGCCGCAGCTGCGGTGACGACGGCTGCGGTGGCAGCTGCGGCTCCTGCGCCGAGGGTGAGACCTGCGACACCGACGGGCAGTGCCTGTCCGGTGGTGCCACCATCGAGGGCGTGGTCTTCGACGAGACAGAGCTGGCCTGTGCGGTCTGGTTCTTCGAGAACATGAGCTGCGACGAGTGCCGCGACCTGCTCGACTCCCGGGTCTGCGAGGACGCCATCAACGACGCGGACACCTGCCAGTCCGGCCGCGCCTGCACCGGCTGCACCGACACCGATACCCGGGCCGATGGTGTGGATGCCGACGAGATCTCGGCCTACGCCTACTTCGGCGCCTCTGCGGCCGCCGACCTGCTGGCCTTCGTGCAGGCCGATGGGTCCTGCGGCGAGCCGGACCTGCTGGTGGAGGGTGTGCCCATGTCCGCCGAAGAAGCGGCCGAGGTGCTGGTCGTAGCCAACAGCGCCAGCCTGATCGAGCTGGACCAGGACGCGGGCCTGGACGCCCGCGCGGCCAGCAACATCGTGGCGGCGCGGCCGCTGGCCGACACGGACGAGCTGGCCGCGGTCTCCTATGTCGGCGCGAGCGCTCTCGAACTGCTGCTGGACTACAGCGCGGTCTGGGAGCCGACCGAGGAGGAGGCCACCGAGGAGGAGGCCTGCTCGCTGACCATCGCTACCAGCAGCGACGACGACGCCACCGACATGACCCAGCTGCTCGCCATCGCCACCACCATGGATGATGCCTACGCCCAGGTGATCGCCATGCAGTTGTCGGGCTGTAGCGCCTGGACCGATGACGCAGCCGCTGTTGAGGCAGTGACCATCGCCATCCATGACGCGTCGTTCTGGTGGACCTGGGGCGAGCTGCCTGCGAGCTACCTGGACATCACCGGCCCTACGGCCGGCTACGCCACCTTCTCGGCCCAGCTCAGTCAGGCCTCCAACGCCATCGACGACTACACCACCGACGGCCACTGGAACCCCGACATCCACACCGAGGGCGCGGCCCTGCTGGCCCGTCGGGACGAGATCGTCGCAGGCCTGCTCGAAGAAGCCGTGGCCGATCCCGACGACTTCGTGGAGATCGATATCCAGGTGGACATGAGTGAGTGCTCGGTGCAAGCCACAGGCCTGATCCAGCTCTCCACTGGCGCGATGCTGATCCTGGACGAAAACCCCCACTGCTAGCAGAGCCCCCCATGCCCACCGAAGCTTCTCTTCAGGCCCTGGACGGACTGCGCGATCTCTCCACCCTCGAGTGGTACGTCATCCCCCTGTTGGCCATCGTGTTCTACATCTACACCATGGAGATGAAGAAGGCGCGCAAGACCGGCAACTGGGACGCCATCTACGCCGGGCTCACCCTGTTCGGGATGGACTTCATCAACGAGACCTGGAACGGCTGGGTGTTCCACCTGACCAACCACTCGGCCTGCTGGACGGCCCCGGGGCCCAGCGCGCTGCGCACCATGGTGGGCTGGAACATCGAGATCATGTTCATGTTCGCCATCTCGGGCGTCGTCTTCTACCACTCGTTCTCGGAGGATCCGAAGTCCAGGCTCTTCGGCCTGCCGGAGCGCTGGGTGTGGGCGGTGGGCTACGCCGTCTTCTGCGTGGTCATCGAGTGCTTCCTGAACATGGGCGGCCACCTGGTGTGGGAGTACCCGTTCTGGAACCGCAGCTTCGGTGGGGTCTGGCTCATCTTCCTGTTCGGCTACTTCCACTTCTACGTGGCCGTGATCCTGGTGCTGATGCTGAAGACCCACCGGGCCAAGATCATCGCGGTGAGCAGCCTGTACGTCGTCGCCATCGTCGCCAACGTCATCGCGATGGGGCTGCTGGGCTGGGTGTACTGATCGTCAGCGCAGGCGTCGGCGCAGCGCCTCGAGCTGCGTGAGCTCACCGGGCTGGGCGGCCAGCAGGTCCCGGGCCTGGGAGAAGCGGTGGGCGGCCTGGTCGCGCAGGCCCATGCGCTCGTCCAGGATGGCCAGGCCCCACAGGCAGCGGGCGTGCTGGACCGGCCAGCGGCCGTGCTCCGCCGCGCGGCGGCCTTCCTCGAGTAGCGGCCAGGCCCGGCCCGGGCGCTCGGTCAGCTCGAGCAGGCCCAGCTCCGCGATGGCCAGGCTGGCGCCGAAGGCATTGCCCAGCTGCCGATGGGTGGCCAGGCCGGCCTCGAGCAGCGGGCGGGCCTGGGCGTGCTGGCCGCTGCGGAGCAGCACCCGTCCGAGGTCCACCTGGGCGAAGGCCCCGCTGCGCAGGTCGCCCAGCTCGTCGTAGATGGCCAGGGAGGCCTCCACGTCGTCGCGGGCGGCGTCCAGCCGCCCCTCGGCCAGAGCGTTCAGGCCAAGCCTCGATCGGGTGAGGGCCTCGCGGCGACGGTGGCCCTGGCGCCGGTACAGGGCCAGCGCGGCCACCAGGCGCTGGGCGGCCGTCAGGGGCTCCCCCCGGGCTGCCGCCAGGCGGCCCAGCTCACCCAGGGCCTGGGCCTGGGCTCCCAGGTCCGCGCTCGCCCGCCCCAGCTCGAGGGC
>CAZHIK010001046.1:0-3535 GCA_964532635.1 uncultured Enterobacterales bacterium | reverse complement strand
ATCAACGACAACATCCACACCGAGTTCGTTACCATGGCCCCCGAAGACCAGTTCGATTGGGGCAACGGGGTGATCCTGGGCGCCGCCCCCCCCGAGACCGTGCTCGAAGAGGTCCAGGAGGACGAAGCCGAAGGCAAGGGCCTGCTTGCCGCCGCTTCCGGCCTGGTGGCTGCCAGCCTGCTGGCTCCCGCGGGCGCGCAGGCTGCCGGCGTGGGCGCGGCAGGTCCAGCACAAGCCGCCCCCCAGCCCGCCCTGGGCATGGGTGGCATGGGTCCCCAAGCCGCCGCGCCCGCTGCCGCGGGCTCCACCGGCCTGGCCGCCACCATGGTAGCGGCAGCCATGGGCACCCCCACACAAGCCACCCCCGGCGTGGGCACGGCAGGCCCCACCGCCACCCCCGGGCTCGCCCCCGTCGGGCCCGCCGCCTCTCCAACCGCCAAGGCCGGCCTGCTCGAGTCCGCCCTCACCGGCGGCACCCCGGCCGCCCAGACCAAGGCCCCCACCGCCGACCAACAGGTCCAGCAAAGCGCTCAGGCCTTCGCCCAGGCCTGCAACAGCGCCAGCCCCGATCTCGGAGCCCTGCAGCGCCTCGCCACCTCCGTGGCGGGCGGCCGGCTCTTCGAGTTGCTGGGCCGCGACCTCAGCGCCAGCCAGGTGGAGAACCTCGTGCGCGCCGGCAAGGGCAGCTCTTCGGGCCAAGGCCTGCTGGGACTGCTCGAAGACAAGCTCTACCCGCAGCTCAACGGATCCGCCCAGTCCGCATGGGACAACGTGGTCGACGAGGAACTCACCGAACAGGCCAAGGCCGAGGCCCCGGCTGCCGGTGCCGGCCCGGAGAAGGCCCAGGCCTGATGCTCGCGCCTCGATCCCCCAGCCGCGCGCTGCTGGCTGCGGCACTGCTGGCCTGCGCCGGCTGTCCGCCGCGGGCCAACGACACCGGCGAGCCGGACGACACCGGCGAGCCCTGGCCTGGGCTGGACGCACTGGGACCGGAGCAACTGCAGCCGCCCGAGGGCCTCTGGCAAGCCCGCCACTTCACCGTGCCCCCCGACCGCGGCCTCGAGTGGGAGATCGATCCGGACTTCTTCATCGACAACGTCACCGTCCCCCACATCGTGGTGCTCGGCGACGGCAGCTTCATGATGATGGCCACCAACATGGAGCAGCCCGAGGGTCGCTGGACCCTGACAAGCGATGACGGCCTCGAGTGGACCATGGCCGACCAGCCCCTGTTCCTGGGCTCCGACTTCCCCCAGGACTGCGGCAATCGGGTCGAGGATGGGACCGCCATCTACGCCCCCAACGGCACCATGCGCCTGATCCTCGAGGGCACCTGGCTGGACGAGGAGACTGGCTGGACCGACAAGCGAGCCTGGTGCCAAGCCAGCTCGGGCGACGGCCTGAGCTTCGAGCCCATCGAGGGCTACTTCTACGAGGGCAGCGACAACGACGGCAGCCTGCCCTCGGTGCCCAGCCCGCTTCACCTCAGCAACTGGAGCGCGCTCATCTACTACATGGGCGACATCTACAGCGAGGTGGGCGGCTTCGAGCACGGTAACGGCATCCGCGTCGCCCACACCGAGCCCGACGCCGACCAGGCCGAGCCCTGGATCACCGACAACGTCCTGCCCCAAGGTCAGATGGACCCCATGCCCGTCTACCTCGAAGGCGGAGGGATGCGCCTATACCACACCAGCACCGAGCCCTTCGGCGGCGACACGGGCCCGCCCGGGCCCGGCCCGGGCTTCACCGAGGCCACGGACGGCCGCAGCTTCGGCGAGGTCACCCGCATCCTCCCCATCGATGGCAACTGCTTCGAGCCGCCAGGCGGCGAGTGCATGCTCGATCCCTTCTTCCTGCACCTCGATGACGGCACCCTGGTGCTCTACTACACCTACCTGCAGGTGGAGAGCGAAGTGGGTGAGCCCGAGAACTGGATCAGCGTGGGGATCGGGCGGGCGTTCGCTTCTGACTGACGGGCTAGCCCCCCATCGCCCCCGCCGCGGCTTCCGCAGCCTGCAGGTCGGCGATCATCGGGACCTTCTTGTCGCCAAGGCTGTGGACCGCGGAGCGCGGGATGCGCTTGAACTCGGCCACCGGGCCCTGGACGTGGACCTTGCCCAGCTCGAGGCCGACCACCCTGCCGTGCTCGTCGAAGAGGAGGTCTTTCACCGTGCCGATCGGGGTCTGATGAGCGGTGTGGATGGCGCGGCCGCGGATGTCGTCCACCAGCAGGAAGGCCTCGCTGCCTTGCCAGTCCGCCAGATCGATGGCGCCAGCCTGCGCCGAGGCCAGCCAGCAGTCGAGGCCTCGAAGCTGGACGTCCCGCATGGGCAGCACCAGGGTCTTGCGCTTGATCATTCCCTCTTTGCCCAGGAACACCGCGATCATCTGGGTGAGGCCGGGGTCGAGGTAGAAGTCCTTGATGTCCCCGAGCTGGGCTCCGTCGGAGATGCGGAAGATGGGCTTCTTGTTGAGGTCCTTGGCGAGCTGCATGGCGGAGGCTCCGTGGTGAACGATCATGCTATCCCCGGCAGGGCCGGGAACCAAGCTCCCCGAAAGATGGGTGTCACTCGGTTGGCTTGGCTGCCTGCGTGCGCACCAAGCGGAAGCCGTAGTCGTCCGCCCGACCCACCAGGGTCATGGAGTAGCGGGTGGCAGAGCGCACCCGGTAGGGATGGGAGGTGGCGGACCCGCCGCGCCGGGTTCGATCGTCGCCCGCTCCGGGCCCGTCGGGATCGGTGGTCTCGGCCGAGGAGGGGGTGGCCAGCCACCAGTCGTTGGCGAACTCCCAGGAGTTGCCGTGCATGTCGTACAAGCCCCAGGCGTTGGGCGGATAGCTGCCCACCTCGGCGGTCACTTCGCCGCTGTTGCCGCAGTAGTGGACCCAGCTCCCGAGCAACTCCCCATCCTCCAGGGTCACCGGCTTGTCGCACTCCTGTTCGGTGCCTTCCACCAAGTCGGTGTCGAAGTTGAAGGCCGTAGTGGAGCCCGCGCGGGCGGCGTACTCCCACTCGGCCTCGGTGGGCAGGCGATAGCCCTCGCAGGCATATGGATCAGCGGGGCTTTCGCAGGTGACCTTGTCGCCCTTGCCCCCGCAGGTGTAGCAGGGGATGAGGTCGAAGGCATCGGACAGCTCGTTGGCGAACGAGGCCGCCTCGTGCCAGCGCACCCTACCGACGGGGTAGTAGTCGCCCAGCGGGCTCAGGTCGTTGTGGAGGTAGCCCGCATAGGTGCTGAACTCGAGCTGGGTGACCTCGTACATCCCGATGCAGAAACCGCGGGTGAGGGTGATCTCCCGCTGGTCCTCGTTGGAGCCGACTCGCCCTACCTCCTTGTCGTCGCTTCCCATCCAGAAGGTGCCAGGCGCGATCCAGACCATGGGAATCGCCGAGTCCGAGCAGGGGGTGATGTCGGTGTCCGCGTTGGTGTCGCTGTCGGCGTGGGCGTCGGCGTCGGCGTCGGTGTCGGTGTCAGCGTCGGTGTCGGTGTCGGTGTCCGTGTCGCTGTCGGTGTCGGTGTCGGTGTCGGTGTC
>CAZHIK010001045.1:0-3538 GCA_964532635.1 uncultured Enterobacterales bacterium | reverse complement strand
CCCCATCAAGACCCTCATCCCTGCTGGGCTGTCGCCCCTGTACGAGCTCGAGCGCACCTCCATCGCGCTGCTGCCGTGGCTCTCGGCGGTGCTGGTCGTCACCGTTGGGCTGGCGCTGTTGTGGAAGCGCTTCCCCGGGGGCCTGATCGCGTGGCTGTGCTACGGCGTGATCGTCTCGCCGGTGTCGGGCCTCACCCAGGCTGGACCCCAGGCGGTTGCGGACCGCTACGCCACCTTCTCGGGGCTTCCCTTCGCGGTGCTCGTCGCCGCCTTGGCCTGGGTCGCGCTGCGCTGGTTGCGGGAGCCAGCCCGCCGCAGGGCGGGTGTCCTGGTGCTGGTGGGAATGGGGCTGTGGTTGGTGGTACTGGGCGGGCTGACCGCCAGGCAGACTGGCATCTGGCGTAGCTCGGTGCACCTGTGGCAAGCGGCCTACGAGCGTTCTCCCGACAGCGAGATCGTGCTCCACCAGCTGGGCATGGCCTGGGCCGATCAGGGTGAGCACGCTCGGGCCGTGGCCGCCTTCGAGGCCGCCATCGAGGCCGCTCCCCCGCGGCCGGAGACCCTGCGGGCCATCGGTGCCAGCCTGGCCAACCAGTCCACCACCGCCGAACCCGCGGAGGCCGCGGCGCTGCTCGAGCGGGCCCTTGGCTACTGGGGTCAGGTCACGCCCGAGGAAGAGCCCTACGCCATCTGCCAGCAGTTCTCCGGCATGGCCTGGGATCGCCTCGGCCAGCCCGAGCGCGCCATCCGTGCCTACGAGGAGGCCATCGCCGTCGATCCCCAGCTCGTGGCGGCCTACCCGTTGCTGGCCGCCGTCCTCGAGGGCATCGGTGAGACCGAACGAGCTGCCCTGGTCAGAGGCCAGGGCCAGGCACTGCTGGAGCAGGGGATCGGCGGGGTGGCGCAGCCCCGCAAGTAGGGGATCCGCCGAGGCTCAGGGAGCGCAGGGCTGCGCCAGGCCGTAGCGCAACACCTGCTCGTAGCCCAGGGTGAAGCCCAGCACGCCCAGGATGGTGGAGAGGCTCTCGGCCGCGGGCAGGGGGCCGTGCTCGGTGACGAGCGACACCAGGTGGAGTTGCGGATCGATGAGGGTGACCTTCACGAGGCCCTCCCCCATCTTCATGCGCTTGGGGAAGCCCACGTCCAGGCGCACCGGACCCCCGGCCACCGGGTGCAGCGAGCTGATGTTCAGCTCCCCGGCCGAAGTCCGCTCCCCCAGGGGGAAGCTCTCCATGACCTTCACCGCCTGGCGCTCATCGTCCCAGGCCGTCCAGACCATCACCGTCTCGGGGTCGATGGCGTCGATGATCTCGTCCACCAGGTTGGCGGCCTGGCCCCAGGCCTGGGCGCCCATCACGACGCCGTCGCCGGTCATGCCGACGGAGACCGAGCCGTGCTCGCCCTCCTCGCCCTCCTCGCCCTCCTCGCCCTCCTCGCCCTCCTCGCCCTCCTCGCCGTCACTCTCACCGTCTTCGGGGGCCGCGCTCTGGCCGGCCACCCGGCCCACCATGGGGTGTAGGGGTACGTCCACCACGTCGATGTCGCCCTCTGCGTCCACCGGCTCGAGCTGGTGCTCGAGCCGGGTCCACAGCCCGTCCTCCAGGCGCCCGCTGAAGGGACCTGCGATGGTGGTCTCCACCCGCTGTGGCTTGCCAACGAGGCCACCGGGCACGAACAGGGCCACCCGAACCTGGGCCTGACCCTGCAGCTCCCAGCAGCCCGGTGGTCCGTCGATGAGGGCTCGGCTGCGGGCGCTCCAGCCGGTGACGTCGTCCAGGTCCACTCCGGGCGGGGGAGCAGCGGCCACGGTGGTGAGCAAGGTGAGCAGCCAGGGAGACATGGGCTAGTCCAGGGCCAGGTTCAGGCCCAGTGAGAGGTCCATCAGGGTGCCCACCGGGGTCTCCCGCACTTGCCCGTTGAGGGTCCAGCGCAGCAGGCCGGTGTCCAGGCCCAGCGCGGCAAGGCCGAGCCACTCGTCGCCGAAGGGCAGGGTCGCGGGCTCCCGCGAGCCCGCGACGAGCCAGGACGGGCCGCCTCCCAGCTGCAGTCCCAGCGGGCCCAGCTCGGTGCCCAGCAACGCCATGGGCCCCGCGACCAGCCCCGGGTCCAGTGGGGAGCCCGCGCCGAAGTCGACGCTATCCCACGCCAGCCGAGGTCCGAGGCCGAGTGAGACGGGCCCCAGCCAGGCCCCGGCAACCGAACGCAGGGAGGCAGCCCGACCTCTGGCACCCGCGAAGGCCAGCGAGCCCCCGATGGTGGTCTCCCCCACCCACTGTGGGCCGAGGGGAAGCAGGGACCACCACTGGTGCTTGACGAGCAGCCCGGCCCGCATCCCGCTGCCGGGCCCGTCCAGGCGGCCGGTCCAGGCCAGCCGGGGGCGAAGCCCGAAGCGTCCGCGGAGCATCCCTCCGCCGTCCACCAGGCCCTCGAGATCCGGTAGCTGCTCGGTGAGCGCTTCGAGCTCCGGTGCGCTTTCGCGCGCGATGGCATCTGCGCTGGGCTCCAGGCGTTCCAGTGCAGAGGGGAAGGTCACGTCGAGGTCGAGGACGATGGGCACGGGCTCGGTCCGTGCGGACCGCGGCGTGGGCTCGGGCACGGGCACGGGCTCCGGTGGACTTTGCTCGGCCCCGTCGGCGGGCACCGCCCTGGGGCTCGCGCCATCTCCATCCTCCGCCATCGCGAGGGGGATCAGCGTCATCAGCAGGGGGAGCCAGGCCATGGGAACGGGTATCGCTGCGGGGGGGGGGGCGGCCAACCCGTGGCAGAGGAAGGGGACTACCGTGGCGGCGCCCAGCTATGATGTCCAGGACCGCGCCGAGGAGGGCGACCCACATGATGCGCATCGTTCCCATGTTGGCTCTGCTGGCCGCCAGCCCGGCAACCCGCGCCTCGGCCGCAGCGTCGAGCGAACCCATCGCTCGGGGCAGCTATGCCAAGGACCTGGACGAGGCCGTCGACGGAGAGCTGGCTCGCCTGGGTCCCACCGCGGGCAAAGTGCGCAGTCGCCACACGGTCTGGAAGCAGGGCGGCGCCACCATGACCTTCCTCATCGAGGACAACGGCTCGGAGCTGCTCACGGTCGAGACCTGGGCCACCGCCCCGGACCGCGTGTACGACTACCCCGCGGCTTGGCGAGCCTACCCGGTGGGTGCCATTCAGGTGGGGCTCGCCCTCGAGGACGCGCGCAACGAGCTGGAGGAGCACGGTGTTTGCACGCTGGAGTCCGCGGCCGATGGAGCCGCGCAGATGGAGTGCCACAGCGTATCGGCCTCGCACTACCTGGGCGCCGACGCCGGTGGGACCGTCCACTCCGTCGAGCTTCGTCGCGTCGAGGACGACTGGGAAAAGGCCGTCTCCCGGCGCCGCTGGCTGGATGTGCTGGGAACGCCGGCTCTGGACACGGAGCACACCCGCTGGACCTTCACCACCCACGCCGGGCAGCTGGTGCGCAGCGGCGACTTCCTGGAGAAGGTCTGGACGGTGGAGCTGCGGATACCCTAGTACTCGTCGTACTTCTCCATCCGCCCCCTGACCCGCT
>CAZHIK010001044.1:0-3538 GCA_964532635.1 uncultured Enterobacterales bacterium | reverse complement strand
CGTTCAGCAGCTCGAACCACTCGCCGAAGGTCTGATCCACCAGGGCGGTCTCGTCCATCAGCTCGGTGATCACGAAGCTGCCGGCCTCGAGCCAGTCCTCGTCGGCCACCTCGTCGCAGTCGTTGTCGATGAGGCCCTGGACCTCGGCGTTGTCGGGGCAGCGCTCTGCGCTCTCGTCGTCGCAGTCGCCGTCGCACACGTCCCAGCCGTCGCCGTCGTCGTCGTGGCAGCAGTACGCGCTGGGGTTG
The DNA here is from genome assembly GCA_964532635.1 of uncultured Enterobacterales bacterium. Taxonomy (GTDB): domain Bacteria; phylum Myxococcota_A; class UBA796; order UBA796; family JAFGLY01; genus CALDOK01. The sequence goes on along the minus strand of CAZHIK010001044.1, from coordinate 3,290 downwards.
GCCTGACCCGGGGTGCCGTAGTCGCCCCCCAGCTTCGATCCGCCGTAGTCGAAGGGGGGCTGTTCGGGGGTGGCGCACCAGGGCAGCGGGCTGTCGTTGGCCTCGGCGCTCAGGTAGCTGGCGTCCAGGAACATGGACGCGCCCTCGGGCACGGTCCAGGGATCCGGCGAGTAGGACAGCTCGTCGATGACCACCATGCCCATGCTGACGGTGAAGCTGTCGCCGCTGTTGTTGAGGTGGAAGGCGCTCCAGTCGAAGCTCCAGTCCACCGGCGGCAGGTTGCCGTTGACGCCCGGGATGTCCACCGACGCGAAGAGCCCGAAGCCCCCCGCGGGGATGACCACGTGCTCGTCGACGGTGACCGAGCCGCCGCTGTCGGTGAAGATCCAGCCGTACAGGTCCACATCCCGCTCGCTGATGTTGGCAAGCTCGAACCACTCGCCGGTCTGGTCGTCGGACACCCGCGAGTCGGGCATCATCTCGTTGATCACGATGTCGCCCACGGCCACGAAGTCTTCGTCGACCACGCCGTCGCAGTCGTTGTCCACCCCGTCGTCGACCTCGCTGGCGTGGGGGCCCACCTCGGCGTCGCCGTCGTCGCAGTCGCCGTCGCACTCGCCCCGGCCGTCGCCGTCCAGATCGTCGCAGGTCACGTCGAACAGGATGACCAGCTCGTCGGTCAGCGCTCCTGTCTCACAGCTGTACTCCAGCCCCACCACCTGGCTGTCCTGGATGCCCACGGTGGCGCTGGTGCCGCCGCTGTACTCATCATCGCCCGTGGCGGTCTGGTACTGCATCAGGATGCTGTTGGAGGTCTCCTCGAGGATCACCTGGTAGCTGAACAGGGTGGAGCCGCCGTAGTGGGGAACCTGCTCGTACTGCACCACCAGCTGCCGGCTGGGGCTGGTGCCCCGGATCTCCCAGAAGACCCCGCCGCCCGCGGGCGCCTCCTCGGTGTTCAGATCGTCCCACAAGGGCAGGATCAAGGTGTCGTCGCCATCGCTGTTGTTGTCCGGGATGCAGCCGTTGCGGTTGTTGATGGACGGGCTCGAGCCGAACAGCAGCGCGCCGTCACCTACGGTGACCTCGGTGTAGGCACCGCCGTAGAAGTAGAAGGCGAAGGGCAGCGTGATCGTGTACTCACCGTCGTCGTCCAGGGCGGTGTCGGTGCCCGAGCCGACGATGCTGGTCCAGCTGTAGCTTGGTCCGTCGGCTTCGTGGGAGTCGATGAAGCTGTAGCCGTAGGCGTCGGGACCGCCGGTGGCGGCCCACAGCTGGGAGACGAGCAGCAGGGCGATCACGGGCGCAGCTCCTCGGCCTCGGCCGGGCCTTCGTTCAGGGCGTACAGGTCATCGATGAAGGTGAAGTGGCCCACCAGGTGGGAGTTGGGGTCCACCGGCCACTCGAGCTCCCAGGCGGTGCGCTTTTCCATGGTGATCTCGCGAATGGCGCCGTCGGTGCCGTAGGTGATGAAGGTGTTGCCGCCCTCGAGGCGGAAGGCCTCGCCACCGTAGCTGGCGTAGTGCAGCACCTCATCGCCGTAGCTCCAGACAGCCTGAAGAGTGTCGGTCTTGTCGTCCACCACGTACTCGTGGGCGTACTGCACGCCACTGCGGATCCGCGAGTGGGTGGAGGCCATGATCGTGCCGTCGGGGGAGTAGTTGGGGTAGTGCTGGTAGTCCACCTCGGTCCAGACGGGATCGAAGGCCCAGCCCCCGGCCACCTGTCCGAAGCGTCGCACCACCTCGCCGCTCTCGTAGTCCACCTCGACCACGGTGTCGTTGAGGTACATGGACCAGAACACGGTGCCCTGGTCGGCGTTGTGGACCACCGAGTTGACCGCGCAGGTGCCCTGCTCGAACCCCACCTCGAGCGCGTACGCCGTGCAGTCGAAGATCTCGCGCTCGCTGCCATCGGCGTGGCGCTCCACCAGCACCGCGTGCTGGCGCTCGGCGTTGTACAGGATGCTCCCGCCGGGGATCTCGTCGAAGGAGAAGCCGATGTCGGAAAGCTCGATCACCTCGGTCCAGCGCTTGTCGAGGGTCATGCGATCCACGGTGGGGACCACGGTGTCGTCCCAGACGTAGTGGGTGGTGCCGTCGATGAGGATGTGGGTGCCGTCGGCGGCCACCTGGGAGAACAGGTTGAGTCGGCTGTCGCTGACCAGGTGGTACCAGACCACGCGACCCTGGCGGTCCAGCACGAAGCTGTAGAAGGGCCCACGGTACCAACTGCTGCCCACGTCCACCGAGCCCATCACCCAGGGATGCTCCGATGCGATGGTGGGATCGTAGGCGATGAGCAGCGGGGTGGTCAGCGGCTCGGGCAAGGCTCCGGTGCTGGCGCTGATGGTCTCGCTGTACAGCACCGGATCGCCGGTGTTGGCCACCCGGATCTCCACCTCCAGCTCGGCGGGGATGCCCAGCAGCACTTGGCTGTGCTCACCCGCGTCTCCATCCTGGGTCGGGGTGCTCCACCAGTCCTGGCCGTCGAAGCGATACTCCACCCAGGCCTGCTCGGCGTCCTCGTCCTGGGTCCAGGAAAGCTCCAGGATGGTGGCCACCTCGTGGTGGACGCTGGCCTCGAGCTCGGAGACAGGGGCGGGCTCCTCCGGTGCCAGGGAATCCCCGGTGTCCACCGGGGCCTGGGTCTCGGTGGGGCTGTCGGCAGGTTCGCTGTCCACGGGTTCGGGATCGCAGCCGTCGCAGCCGGTCAGCAGCAGCAGGACCAGCGAGCGCGTCAACACATCACCCCCCAGGGCTCCACACCAGGCCCAGGCCGACGATGGTGTTGGTGACCCCGAAGGTGCCCTTGCCCACATCCTTGCCCTCGTGGACCTCGCCGGTCAACGGATCGATGGCCACCTGGCGCACCAGGGTGCGGTCGATCTCGTGGCGGGGCACGAAGCTCTGGAACAGGCCCACATCGAGCGCGAGCTTGTCGGGCACCAGCCCGAAGGAGCCACCCAGGCCGTAGCCGAACTTGAGGCCGTCGGGCATCATCACGGCCTGGTAGGTGGGATCGACCGCCGAGGTCTCGAACATCAGCCCGGCCCGCGCGGTCACCCGATCCCCGAAGCGGTGGTGGCCGCCCAGGCGCACCGAGACTGCGTCCTGGAAGGTGGTGGGCAGGGAGATGGGCTCGGTGATGTCGGCCACGCTGTCCTGGGTCCCGTCGGAGTCCATGTCCAGCGGGATCTGCAGGTTCACGTCGGTGACCGTGAGCTGGCCCAGGTTGCTCCAGCGCTGCCAGGCGACGTCCACTTCGAGCTCGGTGGCATCGCCGAAACG
>CAZHIK010001043.1:0-3538 GCA_964532635.1 uncultured Enterobacterales bacterium | reverse complement strand
CCACAGAATCCCCCCCGGCCATAGCCGACCTTTCCCCCCACACATCCACGAGAGCCAACATGCGGCCACGCTACTCGGATCTGTTCCGACGCCTGGGTGACCACGATCCGCACCAGGTAGACAAAGCCTTTGACGCAATCCTCTTCGATCGGGAGCAGGCCCTGCCCGATCTGATCGAGGGCTACACCCGCGGTGAGCACCCCGATGGGGTGCGCTATCTGCTGGTTCAGCTGCTCGGTTTCACCGAGAGCCACGACGCCCTGCCAGCGGTCGAGCGGGCGCTCAACGACCCCTCCTCCAAGGTGCGAGCCGAAGCCTGTCGCTCCCTCACCGACCTCCGGGCGCGCAACGCGCTGCCGCTGCTGCGCAGCCGGCTCCAAGACGTCGATTCGGAAGTCCGCAGCGCGGCGGTCGACGCCATCGCGGTGCTGTCCCGCCACTAGCCTCTCCGGCCCCAGCCCCCCTCCCTCCGCCCCCTGAGCCCCACACGAACGGGCTATGGGGGCGTATGCGTGCATCCCCGAGCTCCCCTGTTCGCGTCCTCGTCTTCTTCCTGCTCGCGGCGTCCTTGATCGCCCCCTGGCCGGCCTGGGCACGACGTGCACCCAAGGACCCCTGGGCCGACACCGTCGCCCGGGTCACACGGTCGGTGATCTCCATCCAGCTGTCCGTGACCCGCACCCTGGACACCGAGGGTGCCTCGTCCTCCCAGGGAACCGGCTTCGTGGTGGACAAGGATCTGGGCCTCGTGCTCACCAACCGGCACATGGTCCACGTGGGCCCGGTGCGGGCACGCGGTATCTTCCAGGACAACGAAGAGGTCGAGCTCCACGCCATCTACCGCGACCCGGTGCACGACTTCGGGTTCTACCGCTTCGACCCCGACGAAGTGCGCTTCATGGAGATCGAAGAGCTCGAGCTCGCGCCTGAGCGCGCGGCCGTGGGTGTCGAGATCCGGGTGATGGGCAACGACGCGGGCGAGAAGCTCAGCATCCTGGACGGCACCCTGGCCCGACTGGACCGGCCGGCTCCCTTCTACGGTCACGCTTCGTACAACGACGCAAACACCTTCTACTACCAGGCCGCCACCTCGACCTCCGGTGGTTCCTCGGGCTCTCCGGTGGTGGATGTCACGGGGGCGGTGGTGGCCCTGAACGCAGGAGGCAGTCGCAGCGCCGCCTCGAGCTTCTACCTACCTGTCGCACGGGCCGAGCGGGTGCTCGACAAGCTGCGACGGGGAGAGAGTGTGGCCCGAGGAACGCTCCAGGCCGTCTACCGCCTCGAACCCTTCGAGGAGCTCCGGCGCCTCGGCCTGCGCCCCGCCACGGAGACCCTGGTGCGCTCCCACCAGCCCGGAGCCACCGGGATGCTCGTGATCCGAGAGGTGATCCCCGGGGGGCCTGCCGACCAACAGCTCGCGCCAGGTGACATCCTGGTCACCATCGGCGGGATGGCAGCAGCCAGCTTCGACATCGTCGAGGACCAACTGGATGCTGCTGTAGGCGGCACCATTCCGGTCCTGATCGAGCGCGGGGGTGAGCAACTGGGCTTCGTTCTTGCGGTCGACGACCTGCACGCCCTCACCCCCTCGAACTACCTCGAGTTCTCCCAGGCCATCCTCCACGAGACCTCCCTGCAGCTGGCCCGCAACCACAACGTAGCGGCCCAGGGCGTGGTGCTGGTGGAGCCTGGCTATGCCTTCCGACGGGCGCGTATCCCCAGCGATTCCATCATCGACGCCATCGATGGGGAGCCCATCCCCGACCTCGACACGCTCCAGCACATCCTGACCTCCCTCCCCGACGGCGAGCGAGTACGGGTGGCATACCGCGACCTGAGCACCCCACGCCAGAGCGAGGTGGCGGCGCTCACCATCGACCACCGCTGGGCCCCGATGAAGCGCTGCGAGCGCAACGACGCCACTGGCCTGTGGGACTGCATCGAGCTGGACGGTCCCGATCCAACCACCGTCCAGCCCCAGGCCGCCCCGCCCCCCACCGCCAGCTTCGAGCAGGTGCGCGATCCCGTCGCGGCCGTGCTGGCACCGTCCCTGTGCCACATCCGGTTCACCATCCCCTACCGCGCCGAGGGCGTGGAGGGCTGGACCTACGTCGGGGCCGGCATGGTGGTCGACACCGAGCGCGGCCTGGTCTACACCGACCGCGGAACGGTGCCCATCGGCCTGGGCGACGCCGTCCTGACCTTCGCCGGCTCGGTCAGGGTGCCCGCCGAGGTGGTCTTCCTGCACCCGCGCCACAACGTGGCCCTGCTGCGCTACGACCCCGCTGACCTGGGGGAGATCCCGGTCCAGGCCGCGGTGCTTCACCCCCAGGCCGACCTCGACGCCGGAGATGGCATCCACCAGGTGGGGCTCACATCCAACATGCGGGTGGTCACCCAGGCCACCACCATCTCACGGGTCGACGCCGTCTCCACCTGGATCCCTTCTCCGCCCGCCTTCCGCGAGACCAACACCGAAGCGTTCAAGCTCGCCGAGCACGCCTCGTCCATCGGCGGCGTGCTGGCCGACGCCGAAGGGCGCGTGGTGGGACTGTGGACCTTCAACGTCGATGGCGAGGGAGGAAGCTTCGTGGGCTTGCCCGTGGACTACCTGAACGACATGCTCGACGCCGTCTCCAGCGACGGGCCGGCCCAGCTGCGCGACCTGGGCGTGGAGGTCCAGCCCATCAGCCTCGCGGCCGCCGCCGACCGGGGCGTACCCACCGACTGGGTCGCTCGCCTGGCCGACGCCGATCCCGAGCGCCGCCAGGCCCTCGAAGTGGTGCGCGTCCACCCCTCGGCCCAAGCCTTCGGCGTGCTCGAGGGAGGCGACGTGCTGCTGGCGCTCAACGACACTCCGGTCACCCGCCCGCGCCAGCTCGAGCTGCTGGTGCAGGGTGCCAGCGGCGAGGTCTCGGTCACGCGCCTGCACGATGGTGCCATCGAGCCCCTGGCCATCGAGCCCCAGGTCCTGGATGGCCTCGGCGTACAGCGCGTGGTGTCCTTCGCCGGCGCGCTGTTCCACGAGCCCCACGAGCCCGTGGGTGTCTCATACGGCGAGCCCGTCGATGGCCTGTACGTGTCCTGGTACTGGTACGGCGGCCCAGCAGCACACTACGGCCTACGGGCCAGCACGCTGGTGCGCAGCGTCAACGGCCAGGCCGTCCAGAACCTGGACGACTTCCTGGCGGTGGTCTCCAACCTGGCCGACGGTGACGCCGTGCGCCTCGAGGTCGAGAGCCTCAAGCACGTCCGCGACGTGACCACCCTGCTCACCGACACCGTGTACTGGCCCACCGTGCTGGTGGAGCGCACCCCCCAGGGCTGGATCGCGAGCAAGGTCGATTCCTCCTTGGCAAGTCCACCCTCGTCCGACTAGACTCCCCCAGTCCCCAGACCTCCCCCACCGGAGCCCCCATGCGTACGCTTCCTCTCTTCCTCCTGGCCCTCGGGCTGACCGCCTGCGGCGATCCCGAAGACTCCGAGATCAAGACCGACGACACCGGCCCAGGCGACGTCACCGTGGACAACGATGGTG
>CAZHIK010001042.1:0-3539 GCA_964532635.1 uncultured Enterobacterales bacterium | reverse complement strand
TTCTTCTTTGGGAGGGGGATCAGCTCGCCAGTCGTGCGATCCTTCTTGACCAGCAGGCCGTCCCGGATGATCCCGGCGTTGTTGATCAACACGTTGACGGGCCCGATGGCATCGCTTGCTTCGGCGAACATGCGGGCCACGTCATCCTCGCTGGAGACATCGGCCACGGTGCCCGGCGCATCCAGGGCAGCCGAGCTGGCCGCCACGGCCGCGGGGTCCACGTCGCAGAAGAAGACCTGGGCACCGCTGTTGCGAAGCTGCTCCACGAAGCAGCGGCCCATGCCGTTGGCGCCGCCGGTGACCAGGGCGCGTGCATCCTTCAGTTCCATCGTTCGTTCCTCGATAGGGGGTGTCCTCGCGGCGCCGGACCAGGGCGGCCAGCGCCAGCACGGAAGGGAAGAGTGAGAGGGCGAGATGGGCGCCGGTGCAGCCGCACTCGGAGCTGCGCGCGTCGCCTCCCTCGCCGGTGTCGGGCTCGGCGCTGTCTTCGGGCAGCCAGCCCGTGTCGGCCTCGCCGGTGTCCTGCACCACCGGCACGTCGGCCAGGGCCGCCTCGATCCAGCCGATGCTGTCCTCGGTGGCGTAGCGCTCGCCCAGGCTGCGCATCCAGCCGCTCTCCACGGGCGCGCTGTCGGCCTCGTCCACCATCAGCTGTCCGGTGACGGGGCTGGCGTAGAGCAGGTCGAGGTGGCCGAGATCTGCGGTGTGCTCGGCCGCGATGACGGCTCCACGTCCGGTGAGGGTCGCGCGGTGCAAGGCGCTGTCTGTGAAGAGGAGGCCGTCGCTGGGACCACTGATCTCACCCAGAACGAGCTTGCCCGCGGCCAGACCCTGCAGGTCGCTCTCGGAGAAGCCCGCGGGCAGCAAGCCATCCCCCACGGCCTGGGCAGCGATGGCGGCCCACAGGTCGGTCCCGGAGCTGCCCAGATCGAGCCAGACCTGGTCGAACCAGGTGGCCCACCAGGCCTCCCAGCCGGTGACCACCAGGGGATTCGAGCCCGCCAGCAGGTGGAGCTGGACGTCCGGATCCACCCCGGCGTCCTGTAGCTGGCCAAGCAGGTCACGACCGTCCGGGGCCGCTGAAGCCTCCGCAGCGTAGGCCAGACCCTCGGACCAGGACTGGTAGCCCCACCCGCCGTGGTAGGTGGTCCACCAGTCGGGCTGCAGGGCGTAGGTCCCGAGCCATGCCATCGAACCCGGCAGGGCGTGGCCCTGCTCACGCAGCAGCTGACGCTGGCCCGGGAAGAGGTCGCCGTCGTCCGGCAGCAGGTCCTGCTCCCGGAGGTCGGTGTACACGGCAGGGACGGTGGTGCCCATGGGGTAGTACACACTCCACGAGCTGGGGGCGACAGCGGCCTGGCTGTCCAGGCTCGCCAGGTTCATGATCGGCCAGCGGTAGGGGGTGTCGAGGCCGTCGAGGGGAGAGGCCACCAGCACAAGGCGGCGCACGTCACCCCTGTAGCGGGTGCCCAGGGCCTCGAAGTCCGGATCACCCCAGGAGGCGTCGTCGTGATTGGCGGCGTACATCGCCGCGGCGATGCCGCCCTTGGAGTGACCCACCACATCCACCTGCGCGGCGCCGGTGCGGTGCCGGATGCGGGCGATGGCGTCGGCCACCACTTCGGCCTGCATGAAGAGGTCGCCATGGGGGTGGGCGAAGGTCAACGCGTAGACGGGGCGTCCCAGCTCGTCCATGTGGTGGGCGAGGGTCAAGAAGGCGCGGCTGCCGTTGTCGCCGGCTCCGGGTACGAGCAGAATCGGTGTACCGGAGGCGGTGGACTCGGAGGGTGCCAGGTGCAGCAGGAAGCTGCCCGAGTCGGGCTGTGCCGTGCCGAAGCACGTGGCGATCCATGGCGCCCAGTCGGCCTGCTCCGGCCAGGCCAGGGCCCAGGAGAACTGCTCCTGGGCGAACAGCGCCGACGATGAATCGCGGTGGCGCTCGATGGCGCTCCACAACTGGGTGGAGCCATCCTGGGTGTAGACCTCCTCACCGGTGAAGCGGGCCTCGGGGACCGTCGGATCGTAGTCGACGGTCCCGAAGGCCACGCTCACCAGCAGGAGCCCGAGCATTGTGCGTCAGGCCTGGGCCTGCTCGGCGGGGAAGAGCAGGTCCATCATCTTCTTGTTGAGCTCGTTGGTGGCCTGCAGGGTGTGCTCGTAGTTCTTGCGGGAAGTCTCGAGGGCGTCCACCACGTACTTCTGCATCATCTTGCTCTGCTCGAGCTGGCGCTCGGCGAGCTGGGTCTGCAGGGCGAACATCTCCTCGGTGAGGGCGCGGGCGTTCTTGCGGGCAGTCTCGATCATGGCTTTCTCCTGTTTGGATGAGGGCTCGGCTCTCTGCCGGCCACGAAGCACATGTACCCACCATGCTGCAGTGCGGCAAGTGGAAAATGTTGCGACGCACAATTCGCTCCTCGGCTCTGCCAGGTGACAGGTGGCTCGGCCTCGGCTGGCGCACTGGATGCCAGGGCGCTACCCATCTGAGATGAGGAGGGCCCCTTGGTCACCATCAAGAAGTACGGAAACCGGCGTCTCTACGACACCAGCAGCTCCAGCTACATCAACCTCGAGCAGCTCGCCGAGATCATCCGGGGCGGGCAGCAGGTCCAGGTCGTCGATGCCAAGTCCGGTGAGGATCTCACCCGGGAGGTCTTGCTGCAGGTCGTCATGGAGGTGCTGCATGGCGGCGATCTGTTCACGATCGCCATGCTGCAGCGCATGATCCGGGCCACCGGAAGCAACCCCTGGGCGCGCATGATGCATCAGCAACTGGTCACGGGCTTCCAGGTCCTGTCGAACCAGCTGGATCAGGCCGAGCGCATGTTCTCTGCGGGAACCATGCCGGGTATGCCGGGCATGCCTGGCATGGGATCGATCTTCGACTTCCCCGGGATGGCTGGCAAGGCTCCCGCCCCGACACCCGCGGCTGCCACCCCGCCCGCGGAGCCTCCACCGGCCCAGCAGCCTGCGGATCCGCCCCCTGAACAAGGCGACACCGCCGGTGCGCCGGCTGCAGCTGGTGATGCCAGCGCGCAGCTCGACGAGCTCCGCGCGCGGCTGGCGGACCTCGAGAAGCTCTTGAAGGGCTAGATGCCCCTGCAGGGCGAGCTGGGAATGGCGCTCCTCGCGGTGCTCGAGAGCGGCGTGGACCTGCTGGTGCTCGGCTTCCTGGTGGTCCTGCTCGGACTGCACCGCGACAGCCTGAAGACCCACTGGCGGCGAGGCCTGGTCGTGGCCTTCGTGGTCTTGGGGCTCGCGGTACCGCAGCACCTGACCACCCTGGTCTTCCTGGATCCGGGGCAGGTCTTCGGGGACGCTGGGTTGCTGGGGAACACTGCGCTCGAGGAGGTCGCGCGCGGCGCTACCTACGCAGGTGTGGTGATCGGGGCGCTCCTGGGCACCGCCATCCGCATGATCTGGTACGCGGGCATCTGCTGCGTGGCGGTGGAGGAGTGGCGAAGGCTTCGTCCCGAGGCTCCTCTGCTGGGGCAGGCCATGAGGGCCAGACTGGGCCCTCTCGGTGCCGGGCTGGGGATCGG
>CAZHIK010001041.1:0-3543 GCA_964532635.1 uncultured Enterobacterales bacterium | reverse complement strand
CCTCGACAGGCGCCGAAGCCTCCACCTGCAGCTCCCGGGGCTCCCAAACCGGCACCTCACCGCTGTGCTTGCCCGCCCTGCCCAGGTTCACCAACGAAACACCACCGCTCGCCAGCCCCAGGACCAGGCCGCCGCCGGCCACGCCCGCGGACATCCGCGCAGCTCCCAGGGATGCATCGCGGTCGGCCGCCAAGCGCGCATGCTCTTCCGCATTGCCCGCCAGGCTGGCCGCGTCCATCTGATCGTGCAGGTCGCTGACGTTCAGCTGCGCCAGCAGCGCGCGGGTGCCGAAGCCGAGGGCCACGGCCCCCAGCACGCCACCAGCCGCCGCGGTGCCCCTCCCCATCTTGCGCGCCCGCTGGGCCGCAACGGCGGCTCTCTCCGCCTCGAGATGAGCACCGTAGTGCTCCTGGAGCCAGGCGGTATTGGGCGCACCTTGCCAGTCGAAGGCCACAGCCTGCTGCTGGCCGGCCTGCACCACGAAGACGTCCTCGACCACGCCCAGCAAGGGGTGATCGACGGTGTAGCTGTAGGGCCCGTCCTGGAGCCCCTCGAGGCGCACCGCCGGCTCGAGGCCCAGACCGAGGCTGGGCTCGATCCCCCCTGCATCCCAGGCCACCTGCGTACGGCCGATGGTGCCGCCCTCGGCCGCCACCCAGGTGACCACGCTGCCCGCGGGCACCTGCTGCAGGTCGAGGGGGTTGTCCTGGCGCGGAGCCACGATCTCCTCGAAGCTCTCGCTGCCCACCACGGTCTTCCACACTCCGTCGAGCGCGGTGATGTAGATCTCCTGACCCTGCTTGTACTCGAGGGAGAGCACCAGCGACAGGGATGAGCGCAGCTTGGCCCGCGCGGCCCAGGACGCGAGATCGGCAGGCATGGCCCGAGGCACCACCAGCAGGGCGTCGCCCCCCTGCTCGAGCCGAACATCCAGGGTGAGGGTCTCCTCGCCCAGGATCTGCACGATGTGCTGCCCTGTCACGAGCTGGACCTCTGAGCCGTCCCCCGCCACAGGCTGACCGTCGATGAGCAGATTCTGCTTGGCGATGGGGGGCAGCAACGACAAGGTGACCCGCTCGGCCTTGCGCAGCTGGGAGGCCGCCAGGTCGAAGACGGGCATGCCGTCAGGGCTGAAGTTCTCGTCCCAGGCCAGCTCCGGCTCGAAGACGTGGGCACGGTAGAATCCCGACCAGGCCGCTGAACGGTCGCCCACCTGGTAGGCTGCCAGGCCCTGCAGGTAGAACAGCCTCGCCGCCGCGTCGGTGGTCACCGGCTCACTCAGACACGCAAGGGCCTCGGCCCCCTGCTCGAGGGCCTTGATGGCCTTGTCGGACTCCATGTACGCCAGCGAGGTGCTGGCGCTCTCCACCAGCTCGTTCACCGCGGCCAAGGAGGTCGGCTCACCGGCGCAGGAGAGCACCTGGCCCGTGCCCACGATGCTGGGCTGGGAGCCCCGCAACAGCTCTACGGCCGAGACGGCCTCTAGCGCATCGGCCTCGAGGCCGGTGCTGACCATGACGTGGCCGGTGGCCACAGAGGCCTTCTCTTCTCCGTGCAGGACGGGAATAGCGGCATGGGCCAGGCCCCCCACCCACAGCTGTGAGGTGACAAGAACAGCGAGCATCATCCGCAAACTCCCTACGACCCAAAAAGGGGGCCTCGTACGAGTCGAACCATCCGAACGCGTAGTGGAGAGTCTACAGCATTCGAGGACGCCCATGTCTCACACAGTGCGTACATCCGCACCCGGGGATACGCTCCGCCGTCCAGCCTAGACCTTCCCCTCCCCCACCAGCCGCGCGAAGGCCTCGAAGCTGCGCTCCCAGGTCCTCTCGACGTCGGGGGGAAAGAAGCAGCCAGGCAGCTGGCGCTTGGCCTTGTGGCGGTGCAGGCAGTCGCAGCAGATCGCGTGGTGGCGGCAGCCCGGGTAGGTGCAGGTGCAACGCTGCTCGTTGGTGGTCTGCTTGCATTCCATGGTGATTCTCCGAGGCTCGACAGGGGCAAGCCACCTATCACGCAGCGAGGGGATACAGGCTCCAAGAGAAGCCCCATGGAGCAGTCATGAAGCGCTACGTCCCCAGCGGCGAGACCGCCGAAGGCGCCCACCTGGCCCTGATCGTCACCGTGCTCGTCGCGGCCTTGGCCATCGGTGGCCTGGCCAACTTGATCGGTCAATGGATCCGCCTGCTCATCATCTTCCCCGCGGCCATGGGTGGGCTGGTGGGCGCCGCTGCCCTGCAGATCGCCCTGGCGAAGAAGATGCGCACACCGGCCCTCGTGATCGTCACAGCGGTGCTCGGGGGGCTGTTGTGCTGGTCCACGGACTTCGGGCTCGACTACCTGCGCAGCCGCAGCGCCGTCCGCGACCAGGTGGAGCTGGTGGCCAGCGATCTGGAGGCCCAAGGCCTGGGGGTTCCCGGCGAGGCAGACATCGATCGCACGGTCGACGTGGTGCTGGTCTACTTCGGCAAGCAGTACCAGGTCGACGCCCTGGTGATGGCCGCCAACCTCCTCGAGGAGACACTGAACGACGGCATGGGGGGCATGGCCGAGCCCTTCCCCGCCCCCAGCGCCCTCGAGGCCTTCGTTGGCCACGTGCAGGGGCTGGCCCAGGAAGGCACCAGCATCTCGGATGTGGGGCGCGCCGACGACGCCACCAACATCGGGATGGTGGGCACCTACCTGCTGTGGCTCCTGGAGCTGCTCATCGTGCTGGGCGTGGCCGGCGCCATCGCCTGGGAGCAAGTGCGACAGCCCTTCTGCGAGCGCTGCAAGGAGTGGTTCCAGCGGGCCGAGCGGGTGGTGGCCGTGGCTCCGGCGAGCGCCCAGGCCGAGGTCCTGAGCGCCATCGAGACCGGCAACGCCCACGGCCTGGCCCAGGCCTGGTCGCCCATCGACGCCTCCAAGCCGTTCATCGCCATCGCTGTGCGCCGCTGCGCCAAGTGCAGCTCGGGCCAGGCGTTTGTGGACGTGGCCAGGTTCACCCCCAAGAAGAACAAGACCCACCGCAAGAGCCTGCGCAAGGGCCTGGTGGAGAGCCGCAAGCTCAACGAGCAGATGGAGAAGCTGCAGGAAGCCGCCAACAAGCACGCGGAGCAGACGCAGGGCTGAAGCTGCGCCCAGCACGAGTTCGCGAGCCGCAGCCCCTACATCAGCCCCGAGAGCATAGAGCCGACCGCCCGCAGGGCCTGCTGCTATTCGCTGGCCCCCGGGAGATCGACGGGGTCCAGGCAGGCGCAGGCTTCGCTGGCGCTGGCGTAGGCGATTTCGTAGTGGTGGCGGCGTGCGCGTGGTTGTTCTGCCTCGATTCGACTGGCTCCGGGAAGCCGCTGACCACGCGCCAAGTACGGCGGTGGCTGCCGAAGGACCTCGGTGGGCGCTTGATGTCGAGCACCACCGAGCCCGCGGCCCGCTGGGCCTGGTCTCTCACCCAGGCCATCCCCGGAGGAAATCGAGCCGCGGAGACCCAGCGGCCGACGGCGACGGCCGGCTGGTAGGCCCGGAGGGATTCGTGGGGGAAGTAGGAAGTCTGCTGCATCGTGG
>CAZHIK010001040.1:0-3548 GCA_964532635.1 uncultured Enterobacterales bacterium | reverse complement strand
CTGCTCCACAGCCAACTGCCCTACAAGGCGTTCCCGGGCCAGACGCTGGCCTCGGGGCACGCCCCGTGGTGGATGCCCGAGGTCTTCTCGGGGATCCCCTTCCTGGCCTCCATCGAGGCGGGGCCCCTCTTCCCGCCCCACGCCCTGCTCTTCGGCCTGCTGGACCCCTACAGCGCCCTCGGCATCTGCCTGGGGCTCGAGCTGCTGGCGGCCGCGGTGGGCTGCTGGCTGCTTGCGCGGCGGATGGGCGCAGGCCCGGTGGCAGCGCTGCTGGCAGGCCAGGCTTGGGCCTGGAGTGGGTTCATGGTCACCCATGTGCGCCACCTGAACATGCACGCCTCGGCGGCGGTGCTTCCCTGGGCGGTGCTTGCCATGGAGCGGCTGCTGTCCAGCGGAGGGCGCCGTGGCTTCCTTGGGCTGGCCCTGGCCCTGGGGATGCTGGTGCTGGCCGGCCACCCCCAGATCCTGTTCATCGCCTGCCTGCTGCTGGGGATCCGGGCGCTGGTCCACCTGGTTTCCCGCGCGAGCGGCCGCGCCTGGCGCGACAGCCTGCGCGAGACCGCCGCGGTAGGCGCGGCCTGCGGGCTGGGCCTGGCGCTGGGGGCTGTCCAGCTGCTGCCCACCTGGGCCTACACCGCCCAGTCCCTGGGCCAGGTGGAGCCCACCTGGACCTACGCCTCGGCCTACCCCTGCCCCCCATCAGACCTGATGGCCCTGGTCTGGCCCCCCCTGGTGGGCGCCATGGAGACCTGGGACTACGCCTCGCAACAGGCCACCACCATCGCCTGGGGCAACTACGGCTACGGCGGCGTGATCACCTTGGCTCTGGCGGTGCTGGCGGTCGTGCTGGGCTGGAAGCAGCGCCGGGTGTGGTTCTGGGGCGCCTGCCTTGTGCTGTCGCTGCTGCTGGTGCTGGGCCCGGCCACGCCCCTGTACCGGCTGGCCTGGGAGACCATTCCGGGCATGAAGCTGTTCCGCTTCCCCACCCGCTTCCTGCTCAGTGCGGGCTTGGCCCTGGCGCTGCTGGGTTCCATCGGCCTGCAGGCCCTGCTCGACCGGCTGCGAGGCCGGCTCGCCCCCCGCATGGTGCTGGGGCTGGGCTTGGTGGTGGTCCTGGCCTCACTGGCCGACCTGCAGCACCACCAACTGCCCCGGCTGCCGACCGACAGCGCGGCGGCATGGAGCACGGTGTCCCCGCAGCCACTCGTCGAGGACCGACGAAGCCCGGACGAGCGTGTGGTGGTGCTCCAGGAGTTCGAGCTCTGGGAGCGGGCCTTCCGCGTGTCCAAGGGCCACCTCGAGGGTCCCGAAGCCTACCGCGCCGCCTGGAGCCTGCCGCTGGGGAGCGCTGGGCTGATGCACGGCTGGCGCTCGGCATCGGGCTACGCCCGCATGGTGCACTGGCGCGCGGCCGCAGCCTGGCAGGAGTACAACCGCGACATCCTGCCCCACCCCGAGCGCCCGGTCCGGCCCACCGAGAGCCGACCCCAGGTGCTCCCCGCCTTCCAGGCCCAGCTGGACCGCGGCTCGGTCAGCTGGCTGCTGGCCCCGTTCACCCTCGAAGGCGGCCGCCTGGTGCTCGACAACCACCAGGTCATCCACGCCTACCGCAACCCCTCCGCCCTGCCTCGGGCGTACATCGCCCCTCGCTGGCATCCAGTGGAGGACTACGAAGAAGCCGCAGCCTGGTTGATGGGCGACGGCGCGGCCACGCCCACGGTGCCTGCTGTGGAGGGCGCGACCACCTCTCCCGCCACCGATGGAGCGGAGCTGCTCCCCGTCGCCGTCACCGAGCACGGACCCAACCGGGTGGAGCTTTCCCTGCCAGCGGGCCACGTTGGCGGATTGCTGGTGCTCACCGACACCTGGGACGGAGGCTGGAAGGCCTGGGTGGACGGCAACGCCTCCCCGCTGCTGGTGGCCAACGGCTACCAGCGGGCGCTCCCGCTGGCCGCCGGCGCCGGGGTGGTCACCATGGCCTACAGCCCCCCCGGCCTGGGCACTGGCGCAGCGGTGTCCCTGGGGGCGCTGATCCTGCTGCTGGGCTGGGCCGTGGCACGGCGCCGCTGGGGCTACTCCTCGGACGGCGCTCGCGGCGCGCGCACCACGTAGAGCGGGCGGGCCTTGAGCTCGTCATAGACCACCGCCAGGTAGGCTGCGACCACTCCGAGGCAGACCAGGATCACCCCGCCCATGCCCAGCACCGACAGGATGGTGGTGGTGAAGCCGGTGACCGCCGCGCCCCGGGCCCAGTTGTAGAAGGTCTGGATGCCCAGCAGGACGCCGGCAGCGCTCACCGCCAGTCCGAGCCAGGCGATGGCGATCAGCGGGAAAGACGAGAACGCCAGCAGGTTCTTGATCGAGTAGCGGATCAGCCCTGGTAGTGACCAACTGCTCTGGCCGTGGGGCCGCGCCTGGACCTCGAAGGGCACACGGGCCACGCGGAAGCCCACCCAGGCCACCAGGCCACGGAAGAAGCGGTTGCGCTCGGGGCAGGCCATCACCGCCCGCACCACCTGGCGGTCCAGCAGCTTGTAGTCCGACTCCCGCGCGAAGCCCCGCCCCATGGCCCGGCCCATCAGCCGGTTGAAGAGCCGGGCTGCCAGTCCGTAGAGCAGCCCCTCGCCCCCGCGCTCCGACTTGACCGCGTTGACCACGTCGTAGCCCTGGTCCCACAGCTCGATGAGCCGCGGCAGCAGCTCGGGGGGATGCTGCAGATCCGCGTCCATCAGCACCACGGCGCCGCCCCGGGCAACGTCCAGGCCCGCGGCCATGGCGGACTCCTTGCCGAAGTTGCGGGACAGCAGCACCGGGATGATGCGCGGGTCGTCCTGGGCGAGATCCTGGAGCAGATCCGGAGTGGCGTCCGTGGAGCCGTCGTCGACGCACACCAGCTCCCAGCTGCGGCCGGTGGGCTGGAGTTGGGAGGCGATGGCATCCACCAGCTCCGAGACGAGCTCGGCTTCCTGGTACATGGGCACGACGACGCTGATCTCGGGCGCTTCGCTCACGCGGACCTCGCGGGGGCGCAGGATATCACGGCTCCCGCCGCGGGTGAGCGCCAACTCCTCCGCGCAGTTCGATAGCTGTGGACAGTTTGCACAGTTTTGCTTCGAGGTGAGAAGATGGGGACCGATGGGAACCCTGGAGGCTCACACATGGCTCACAAAGGAATTGGAACGCTGGGTTCAGCACTCAACACGGGGCTGTACGTGGTGGATCCGGCAGACCTGGCCGAGGTGGACCGTGAGCTGAGGGAGCGCGGAGGCGACACCGCGCCCACCAAGCGTGCCGATCCCTCCGAGCTGCCCAACGAGGTGCGCTTCCAGGTCTCGGCCATGGTCTCCCAGGGGCTCTTCGAGCCCCCCCGCCTGCCCGAGATCGCCGTGCAGGTCATGAAGACCGTGGAGGATCCCAAGGCCTGCGCCGAGGACCTGGCCCTGCTGGTCCACAGGGATCCCTTCCTGGCAGGGCGCCTGCTGAAGGCGGCCAACTCCGCCATGTTCAAGCCCAGGGACCGGCGCATCACCCGCCTTCCCGAGGCGGTC
>CAZHIK010001039.1:0-3550 GCA_964532635.1 uncultured Enterobacterales bacterium | reverse complement strand
CACCGTGGTGGAGTTCGACCGCCGGCTGCTGGTGGGCGCCGACCCCGACCTTGTGGAGGTGATGTTCGAGCGCGCGCGCAAGCAGCTGCACGCCATCCAGACCGACAGCAAGGTGGTCGCTGTGCGCCGCCGGGGCGAAGGCTTCGTGCTGGACATCGAGCGTGGCGGTTCCGTCGAGCAGCTCGAGACCGATCGGGTGCTGGTGTCGGTGGGCAGGGTGCCAAACACCGACGACCTGGGCCTCGAGCGCACCGTCATCCAGCTGGATGCCGCAGGCAGCATTCCCGTGGATCAGCAGTGCCGCACGGCGGCGCCGGGTGTGTACGCCATCGGCGATGTGACCCCCGGCCCCATGCTGGCCCACAAGGCCAGCCGCGAGGGCAAGGTGGCGGCCGAGGCCGCGGCTGGCCACAACGCCGCCTTCGACAACCGCGCCATCCCCGCGGTGGTCTTCACCGATCCCGAGATCGCCTGGGCCGGCGTCACCGAGCAGGAAGCCGATGCCGCTGGGCTGGACGTCACCGTCGGCAGGTTCCCCTTGCGCGCCCTGGGCCGCGCCCGCACCCTCGGCCGCACCGAGGGCCTGGTCAAGGTCATCGCCGATGCCGACAGTGGCCTCGTGCGCGGTGTGGGCATGGTGGGCCCCTGGGTGAGCGAGATGATCGCCGAGGCCAGCCTGGCCCTCGAGATGGGCGCCACCCTCGAGGACCTGATGGTCACCATCCACCCCCACCCCACCATCAGCGAGGCCATCATGGAGGCCGCCGAGCAGGCCGCGGGGGCGGGGGTGCACCTGCCGAGGTGACGGGGGGAGTCAGGGCCCGCACACCGGGTACTCGGGCTCAGGACAGGACTCGTAGCTGCCCGCCTCCTCGTACCCCTCGGGCAGCACGTCGCAGTCATCACCCTGCACCACGAGGTCCACGGCGTTGTCCACCCAGGTGTTGCCCACCAGGGATGCCGAGGCACCGTCCAGCAGCATCCCAACCGCCGCGGCGTCGCGGATGATGTTGAGGGACAGGCGCAGGTCTTCGGCCGTGGTGCCCGTGGCGTAGACACCGAAGGCGCAGCTGCCGTCGGCCTCGAGGCCCGTCCCCCCTGTGAGCTCGTTTCGCTCGAGCTCGAACGAGCCCCCGCCCAGCACATGGACCGCGCTCAGCTCGGTGCCCTCGATGGAGCTGCTCCTCAAGCTCAGGGTGCTCGCGCTGGTCTGGGAGCTGGCCAACACGCCGAAGCCACCGCCCAGAGCATCGTCTGCGCCGACGTCGAGAATGGAGCCAGCCTGGAAAGTCACCTCCGCGCCGTCGAGGGCCAAGCCGGCGTAGCTGCTGCCCTGCAGGTCACAGCGGGAGCACTGCAGCACGCTCCCGTCGGCGATGGTCATCGCGACCCCGATGGTGTCCGTGATCTCCACCGAGTCCAGGTCGGCCGTGCTCCCGCTCCCTTCACACAGCACGCCGTTGCCCTCGGCACCGCTGATCTGCAGGTCGGTGCCCTCGAGCGCCGCGCCGTCCCGCACCAGCAGGCCGTAGCCATCCGTATCCGCGGCGCGTGTGTCCGCGATGAACGAGGAGGTCAAGCTGGCCTGGGCGCCCTCGGAGTAGGTGCTCACGCCGGAGCCGTAGATGTCCCGGACGCAGAGGTTGTCGCCGCTGAAGGCGCCGACGCTGGTGAGCACTCCGAAGCCGCTCTCGGTCTCCTCGCCGACGCCCGAGATGCCCAGCGCCTCGGCCACCACCGACGAGCCACCCCCCGTCACGAAGAGCCCGCCACGGGAGCTTCCGTGGATCCTGCTGCGCTCGATGGACACGGTGCTCTCGAGGACCCACCGGTCGCTGACACACACCCCGTACTCCGCCCCGTCAACAGCCAGATCGGACAGCTCGATCTCGCCGCTCGAGATCCAGATCCCCATCCTGTCCGCCCCCAACACCGTGAGACCGGAGAGCTGGAAGCTCCCCTCGACGGTGTCGATCTGCACACCGTAGTCGCTGTCCTCACCGCCACCGGCGTCCAAAAAGACCATCTGGGCGCAGCGCCCGGCCAGGTGGACGCCAGCGTGCTCGTCGTCCACCACCAGGTTCTCGACGTAGGCTCCTGCGGCCACGGCCACCAGGGTGGCGCCGGAGCTGGCCGCCAGGTCCAGGCCATCCTGGATCGTGTCCAGGGGTGCACCCTCAGAGCCATCGCCCCCAGGCGACGCCGTGAAATCGACGAACACGGTGGAGCTGTCCACCGGCAGCTCGCCCCAGGTCCCCTCGCCGCAGGCGTCGGTCGCCGCGCCCCAGGGATCGTCGGCCACGTCGCTGCAGTCGTTGTCGACGCCGTCGCAGAGCTCTTCGGCGTCGGGGTGGACGGCGGCATCCTCGTCGTCGCAGTCCCGTGCCTCGTCCGCCACGGTGGAGTTCGCGGGGTACCCGTCGCAGTCGCGGTCGATGCCGTCGCCCCCGCCCTCACCGCACTCGTCGCAGTCCTGATCGATGCCGTCGCCGTACGGGTCTGGGGCACCGGGGTAGGTCTCGGGGTCGTGGGGATCGCAGTCGGCCTCGTCGATGATGCCGTCGCCGTCGCTGTCGGCCGCCGAGTCACCGTCGAAGCCGTCGCAGTCCTGATCGACGCCGTCACCCCCGGGGTCGTTGGCGCCCGGGTGCACCGCGGCGTCGCCGTCGTCGCAGTCCTGATCGCTCAGCCAGCCGTCGCCGTCGTTGTCGAAGGGCGTGAACAGGTCCACGGGCAGACAGCCGGAGCACACGCAAATGCCCACGACGGCCAGGAAACCAGCAGCTCGGTCTCTGTGGACCATGAACGCCTCGAGCCGGGAAGCAGCTGCCATCCTACAGGATTCCCGCCTGTGATATGACTCTCCTGACGAGGAGTCCGCCGTGATCGCATCTCTGACGCGCGCCACCTGCTGCCTCCTGCTGGGAGTCTCGGTCGCCTCCAGCGACGCCCTCGCCGAGCCACTGCCCATCTTGATCTACGGTCCCGAGGGCCCGGATGCGGCCTCCGAGGCCGCAGCGCTGCAGGCCTGGGAGCAGCAGTCCATGGACCCGCGCCAGGTGCCACGGCCACGGCACGTGAGCACCCTGCTCGCCGACGTGCCCTCGGTGGAGTTCCTGGGGGCCGAGGTGGTGGGCTGCCCCGGCTCGCCCGTGGAGGTGGACACCTTCCTCGAGGGGCTCGAGGGCGCACTCCAGCACCTGCAGTACGTGGAGGTCGAGGAGGCCACAGCGGACCTCGAGCGCCTCGACGCCCTGTTGCCGTGCTTGTCCGGAGTGCTTCCCCGGGCGGAGCTGGCCCGGATCTTCTTCCTCCAGGGTGTTGGACAGGCCTACCTGGGCAACGATCCCGATGCGACCGAGCGCTTCCGACGCGCGCTGGTGGTCTCGCCGGCCCTGCAGTGGGCCGACCGCTTCCCGCCCGGGCCCAAGGCCATCTTCGAGGGCGCGTTCCAGGAGGCGCTGCGCTCCCCCTCCGCCACCTTCGTCATCGAGCCGCAGCTGGGCAGCGAGGTGAAGCTGTGGCTCGATGGCGCGGCCATGGCCGAAGC
>CAZHIK010001038.1:0-3554 GCA_964532635.1 uncultured Enterobacterales bacterium | reverse complement strand
GGCCGCTCGCCATCCTCGTCGATGGTGTCGTTGGCGGAGCCCTGCTCAGCCTGCTCCTTCTCCCGCAGGGCCTCCAGCCGGGCGAGGGCGGTGGCCAGCGCGCTCTGCGCCGGCTCGTCGGTGGAAACCGCCTCGGGCTCGTCGTGCAGCTCCTGGCCCTCGTCCTCGTCGGGCTCGCCGTCGAGCGGGGGCTCCAGGTCCTCGGGCAGCGGGGGCAGGTCGTCGTGGTCCTCGAGGCCAGCCTCACCGTCCTCGTCCTCGTCCTCGGGGTCGAGCACGTCGCCGATGCCCTCGGCCACCTCGTCCAGCAGGTCGCGGACCTGGATGAGCAGATGCTGAGTGCGGGCCTGGGCCAGCAGGTTCAGGTACTGCAGGTGGGCCAGGGTGAAGGTCTGGTCGTCCTCGGACAGCTCGCTCCAGTCGGCGAGGGACTCGAGGTAGGCGCGGCGGGTGCGGGAGCCGAAGGCCTCGCCGTAGAAGCGACGGGCGGTGGTGAGGAAGGCGGGGGCGGACTTCTTGTCGCGCTTGGTGGTGGTGGCGTTGTTGCGCTTGTCGGGCATGGTCATGGTCTCCATGCCGGGGTCGGTGATCCGCCCCGGCGGATCAGGGTGGTTGCGGGAGGGCGTCAGCCCGCCGCGGGGGCGGTCGTGTCGGGGGAGCCTTGCTGGTCGGGTGCCGGTGGCTGCGCGCCCTGGGCCTGGGCCTGGGCGGCGGCCTGCTCGAGCATGGCGGCGAGGCCGGCCAGGTTGTTCGGGTCCTGCATGAGCTGCTGGACGCCGGGCTTCTTCATGGCGGCCATCAGCTGGGGGCTGGCGGACAGGGTGCCGAGCAGGTCGGCCATCTCTGGGTCGATGCCCTTGGCGGTGAGGAAGGCGTTGGCCGCGGAGCCGAGCTGGTTGATGGCTTCCTTGGCCAGCGCGGTGCGGGCGTCCCCGGCCCGTTCATCGGCCACGCGCTCGTCCTCGATCTTGGCCTGGTCGATGCGGTTGTTGAGGATGGCGCCCACCAGCTCGTCCACCTGTCCGCGGGACTCCTGCAGCTGGCGGTGCAGCCGGCCGAGCATGGCGTTGTTCACACCCTGGAGCTGCCCCACGGAGCCCAGCACGATGTGCCCCCACTGCGCGTAGTAGTCACCCAGCGCCCGGATGCCCTTGGCGGCCGCGGCGGCCTCGGACTCCTCGAAGCTGGGCGGGGGGATCTCGAGCTTGGGCATGCGGTCGGTGGGGCCGAGGTCCAGGTCGACGCCGTGGTTGAGGCACACGAACTGGGTCGAGAACAGCATCCGGTGGCCCTTGGGGCCGAAGACCTTGATGCGGAAGCGTCGGTTCTGCTCACCCACGGTGTTGCCCACCGCGACCTCGCGAATCCAGCGGCACGCGGCCTCGGCCAGCACCTTCATGGGCAGGGGCTCCCGCGGGTTGCGGGGCTGCTCGGGCTCGTCCCCCGACTCGTCCTCTGCTTCTTCCTCGTCCTCGTAGGGGTCGGCGGGCTCGTCGTCGTCGTCCCGGGAGCCATCAGCCACGCCGCGGAGCCCGCTCCAGGCGGAGGCGTCCACGGTGGGGGCCTCTTCCCGCCAGGGCTCGGTGGCGTCCTCGGTGAGATCGAGGCGTCCCAGCTTGTCTTCGTTGTCGTAGTCGGTGCGGTCGAGCAGGATCAGGTAGCCGATCTCGTCCGCCAATTGCATGATGCGTCGTTCGGCGTGCTCGAGGCCTTCGAACGAGTACTTGTCTGCGGGCACTGTCCTCCTTCGCTGTCGCACCATCAACCTTGCACGCACCGCGTAGCTGAACAAGCGTGCAGATCCGGTCATCCGAGCTCCCGCGAGAGCCCGATCCGCGGAATATTCCACTTGTCAGGACACTCTCGCCATGCCTGGAGGCGTGGAAGTTTCGCTGACCGGGATGGTTCTGGCAGGTCAGGGCCGCTGACCGGAACCGCATGGCGGGCTGACCGACCACTGACCGGAGCGCTGACCAGGGGTGGACGCCTGGCTGACCAGGCCCCCGGAACCACTGACCGGTCAGTCCTCGGGGGCTGACCAGGCACCCGGTGGAGCTGACCCGAGCCCAGGGCCGGCTGACCTGCGAACGGGGGCGCCTGACCGGCGAGAGGCCCTCGCGGCGGCCTCGCGATTGGTCAGCAGTAACGCTGGATACCCCCTGCATACCGCGAATAGCCTCGTGTCGAGACCCGGCGCTCCCAGCCTTCGGAGCCCACCCCCATCCCTCCAGACACGAGGCATCGACAATGGCTGCTCCCAAGAACCCCACGGCGCTGAACAAGGCCATGCGAGGCGAGCCGGTCACCGAGAAGCAGGCCCAGGGCGCGCTGTCCCAGGCCGTGGGCCGGTTGACCAGCCTTGGCAAGAAGACCGAGAAGACCAAGGAGGCCATCGCCGAGACCGGCGCGATGGTGATCCACACGGCCGAGACCCAGGGCACCCTGTTCCTGGCGTCCATGGCCGAGGGCTACTTCGGCAAGGAGAAGCTCGAGGTCGGTGGCGTGGACGTGCGCGCTCCCCTGGCCATCGCCACCCAGGGCTACGGTCTGTACGAGACCATGAGCGGCAAGAAGAGCGGCGGCCACGCGCTGGCGCTCGGCAACGGCCTGATGGGCTCCTGGCTGGCCTCGGTGGGCATGAGCGCGGGCCGCACCCTTCGCGAGAAGCGCAACGCACCCGCCCAGCAGCCCGCCACCCAGCCGGCCCCCGCCACGGTCACCCCCACCATGCAGGGCCAGGCCCAGCCCCAGGTGCTGGCGCTGCCCGCCCCCTCCCTCATCCCTGAGCCCACCGTGCGCGGCCCCGAGCGCGAGGTGCTGCTGACCCCTGCCGCCTCCGAGGCCTACGAGGGCGACGAGGACGAGATGGAGCTGTCCGGTGGTCGCGGTCGCGGCCCCCGCCGCAAGCGCGGGGGACGCCGTGGACCGCCTCGCCGCGGTCGCGGTGACGGCCAGCGCCGCCGCCCCTCCCGCTTCGTCCGCGACGACGACGAGGACACCGACTTCGACGAGTAGCCCCAGCGGGCCGCTCCCACCCTCTTTCCTTCCCTCTCCCCCTCTCTCCTGTTCGACCCCGACCCCCACGAGGACTCCCACCATGGCACGCACCAAGCTCACCCCCCTCGGCCACGCCCGCGTCTTCCGCCACCCCGCCACCGGCGAGCTGGTGGTGGACACCGACTCCCTGCGCCGCTCCGACTTCTCCGGCGACTTCGCCGGGGAGGACGACGACTTCGGTGACGACGACGACTTCGGCGACGACGACGACTTCGAGGGCGACGACGACTTCGGCGATGACGACTTCGGTGATGACGACGACTTCGGCGACGACGACGACTTCGAGGGCGACGACGACTTCGGTCGCCGGGGCCGGGGCCGCGCCCGCCGCCAGGCCCGGCGCCAGCGCCGCAAGGCTCGCCGGCAGGGCCGCAAGGACAAGCGCGCTTCCCGGCGTGGCGGCGGCGACAAGGACCAGAAGTGGGGCATGACCGCCGTGGGTGGCACCGACACGCTCTCCGAGGCGGGCGCCGCCAGCGTCAAGATCCGCCTGCAGC
>CAZHIK010001037.1:0-3557 GCA_964532635.1 uncultured Enterobacterales bacterium | reverse complement strand
GGGAGGAGACGAGATCGACGGTGCCGTTGGCGAAGGTAGTGCCCGTGGCCAGCAGCACGTCCGAGCGGCTGACCACCGCGGTCGTCTCGCGTCGGGCATCGCAGATCCTCACGCCCGACATGCTGTTCCCGATCCTGGCTCTGTCCATGTCGGTCACCAGCACGGACCCGACCCCGAACACGCTGGAGACACCGTCCAGGATGGCGGGGTTGAGCCCGATCACACCGACGCGGACCCTGCCGAATCGCTCCATGAGCTTCCTCGCGATGACCACGCCGCAGCGCTCGGGATCGTCGTCCCTGCAATGGACCGTCCGCAGGTCCGAGAACAGGTGCCGGCAGACGGCGTTGACGGAGGCTACGAAGAACGCGCGATAGGCGTTGTCCACCAGCTCGAGCTCCAGCAGCTCGGCGAGGGTGGCGCGAAAATCGGCCGGCATGTCGGTGAAGGCCTGGCCGCGAGCGCCCCTGAAGCGGGCCTCGATGAGGCGTTCCCTGCCGATCACCAAGGGGAAGTCCGTCCTGCTGGTGCGTCCAATGGCCTCCTCCGGAGTGAGGGGTCGAGCCATGATCCGGACGGTCTCCGAGCCCAGGTCGTGCTCGCGGACCAAGAAGGCGAGGTGGTTTCTCAGAAGCTGCAGCTCACTGCCCATGGCTTCACCCAGGATCCGAGAGAGAGAGGATGGGCTCGACCACCGCGTCGAAGGCCTGGGCCGCTGCCGTATCAGCGAGGGCGGTCACCAGCGGGAGGCCCTGGTCGGATGCGCCTGCGATCCTGGGCTCCAGGGGGATTCCACCGAGGAAGGGAACCCCCATCGATGCGGCCATGCGCTCGCCCCCACCAGCACCGAACACCTCGACGAGCTCCCCACAGTGCGGGCAGACGAAGCCGCTCATGTTCTCGACCACCCCCAGCACGGGGAGCTCCAGGCGCCGGCAGAAGGTGATGGAGCGGCGAACGGCCGTGAGCGCCACCTCCTGGGGCGTCGTCACGATGACCGCGCCGTCGGCGTGGTCGATGAGCTGAGCCACGGACAAGGGCTCATCGCCGGTGCCTGGGGGCGCATCTACGACGAGGAAGTCGAGGGGACCCCAGACGACATCGCGCAGGAACTGCTTGATCACGTGCATCTTGCGAGGCCCTCTCCAGATGACCGCGTCGTCCATGCGCGGAAGGAAGAAGGCGATGGACATGACCTCGAGGCCGTGGGCCTCGACCGGGAGCAGATCGTCACCGAGACCCCGCACAGGTCGGCCCTCGAGACCGAGCATCTTGGGGATGGAGGGCCCGTGGATGTCCACGTCCAGCAAGCCCACGCGCTTCCCTCTGCGCGCGAGGGCCACCGCCAGGTTGGTGGCCACGGTGCTCTTTCCCACTCCACCCTTACCGGAGAGGACCAGCACCTTGTGCTCGATCGCCCCCAGCCGGAGCTCGAGCTTCCGAGCGGCGAGATCATCGTCAGCAGAAGCGTTGGGTGCCGCGGGATCGCGGCCCCCCCCGGAGGAGGGATGGACGTCACTGGTGTGCTTGGTGTGCATGGAGGCTCCGTCGTGCCGTCCTCGGAGGGCGCTGTGGGTGGGTGAGCACGTTGCGATGGATCGAGAGAGGGCACCGCGTGGAGCAAGGCTCGTGCCAGTGCTGGGCGCCAGGCTGAACGATGCCCAAGTCGGGCTACGCCGAGGCGCGAACTCGAGATGGCTCCGCCCGACCCGCCAGGCCGTCGCAAAAACGCGACAGAATCTCCGCGGGCGTCGCAGCGGCACGACGACACCAAGCCGTCCTGGGGTTCGGTCTCGGGCTGTGGTCCGAGAATGCCCCACGAGGCCCTGGAGGGCTGGCACGCTCCTTGCCATTCCGGATCCGAACCCATCCCCCCGGTTCCTACGGGGGGGGTCCACAAGCCAACTCCACCACAAAGGAACTGAACATGGAAGACTCCCGCGACCCCAACCTCGACGCCTTCTACCTGGACTGTGGCTTCGCCACCCGGGCCCTCCACGCAGGCGAGCACGTCGGGCAGCCACAGCACGTGGCCCATGCGGGCGCCATCTATCAGACCTCCACCTTCGTGTTCCGAGACGCAGCAGAAGGCGCGGCCATCTTCGCCAAGCAGCAGCCCGGCTACGTCTACACCCGCCTGGGCAATCCCACCGTGAGGCTGCTGGAGGCCAAGATCAACGCGCTGGAGGGGGGAGACTTCAAGCGAGTCAACCCGGAAGTGGGCGTCTACACCCAGGCCTTCGCTTCAGGCATGGGGGCCATCGCGGCAGCGCTGATGGCGGTCGCCGGCGCCGGCGACACGGTGATCATGGGGGACGTGCTCTACGGAGCCACAACGCACCTGGCGGACAACGTCCTGAAGCGCCTGGGCATCCACGTCGTCGAAGTCGATACCAGCGACCTCGCCAAGCTCGAGGTCGCGCTCGCCGCCAATCGCGATGCAAAGGCCCTGTACCTCGAGACCCCCACCAATCCCCTGCTGGCCTGCACCGACATCGCGGCGGCATCCGGCA
Source organism: uncultured Enterobacterales bacterium (assembly GCA_964532635.1). GTDB lineage: Bacteria > Myxococcota_A > UBA796 > UBA796 > JAFGLY01 > CALDOK01. The sequence goes on along the minus strand of CAZHIK010001037.1, from coordinate 1,044 downwards.
TGGCCAAGGCTGTGAACCCGGACATGCTGGTGATGGTCGACAACACCTTCGCCACCCCGTTCCTGCAGCGGCCGCTGGAGCACGGCGCGGACGTGGTGCTGTACTCCACCACCAAGTACATCAACGGCCATGGCACCACGGTGGGCGGGCTGGTCACCACCAGGGTGGAGTGGTTAAAGGATGCCGTCTACGTGGTGCTCGCTGACGTGGGCGCCAATCCCAGCCCCTTCGACTGCTTCCTGATCAACCAGGGGCTCAAGACTCTGCCGCTCCGGATGCGGAAGCACTGTTGGAACGCCATGGCGGTGGCGCGCTTCCTGGAGGCGCACCCGAAGGTGGAGCGGGTGTACTACCCCGGGTTGGAGTCCAGCCCCCACCGCGCGGTGGCGCGGAAGCAGATGGCGGGCTTCGGGGGCATGGTGAGCTTCGAGCTCGAGGGCGGCGTGGAGGCTGGCCGGACCTTGATGGACAACATCGAGCTGTTCACCCTGGCCGTCTCACTCGGCTGCGTGGACTCCCTGATCCAGCATCCCGCCTCCATGACCCACGCCTGCGTGCCTCGGGAGAAACGCTTGGCCGCGGGTGTGAGCGATGGACTGGTGCGGGTGTCGGTGGGCGTCGAGGACGAGCAGGACCTGCTGCGCGCCCTCGAGCGGGGCCTAGCGCTGGTCTGACCCGTCGGCGCGTTCTCACCTGGTCACTGGCACGAACCTTGCGAGAATCTCGGGCGACGGGAGTGGCCGATGGCCCCAACACTCATCATCACCTGCGCCAACGCGAGGACGACCGCGAAGAGCGACCACTCCCGTCGCCTCATGCGAATCGACAGCGCCTTCCGTCTGCGTGTCTGCGGCCGACACGGCCGCAGCCCATCCGAGGAAGGAATCGCGACGTGAAGGGCTGGAGAGCAGCAATCCACAAAGGGAACACGACAAGGAGTACGAGATGCCGAGAGGTGATCGCACGGGCCCCGCCGGACAGGGCCCCATGACAGGAAGGAAGCAGGGCTTCTGCGCAGGCGCCGATGCGCCAGGATTCGCGAAC
>CAZHIK010001036.1:0-3560 GCA_964532635.1 uncultured Enterobacterales bacterium | reverse complement strand
CCGCAGTCGGCCTGGGTCCCATCGACGACCGTCCAGGTCGGGGTGGTCAGCGCGCGCTTCGGGCCTCATGCGGGCCACATGGGTCACGATGCCCCGGATGAAGCCTTCCCCGTGATCCTCGATGCTCGCATAGACGTGGCGAAGGATCCGGAGGCCCAGGCGGTAGCAATGCTCGGCGAGCTCCACCTTGCGGGCGCCATCCAGGGAGCCTGGGTAGTTGCGCAGGATCTGGCCGATGATCTGGATGGTCTTCATCGCGGAGTTCAGCTTGAGGATCGGGGCCATCTCCCGTTCGAAGTCGACATCGTCCTCCTGCCACACCAGCGGCTCGTCGTGATCCACGAGCTCCTCACCCGCCTCTCCCTCGTCCAGTCGCTGCAGCTCCTCGAGCCGATTGTCCTCCAAGGACTTGGTCAGGGCAGCCAGCTGCGGCGTCTGCTGCACCAGCGTGTTGAGATAGGCGGTCTGGCTCGTCGTGTCCCACTCGTCGAACTCTGCGAACAGCTCCCTCGCCGCCTCGAGCATGGTGTCGAGCACGAACGGATCGCTCGAGAGGTGGGCCAGGAAGACGAGGACCATCGCGATCTTCTCGTCGTGAAGCCGGGAGGCGGCCTCGCGCACGAAGGTCCGCGCTCCCTCCTCGTGCAGGTGCGCCTTCAGGTACCGAGCGACGAAGAAGTACTTGATGTAGGGGTAGGAGAACGACACCGCACCGTTGTCGCGACGAAGGATGCCCACCCGAACGAAGTCCTCGATGTACTTCGGGTAGGACAGGTCGACGAGCTGCCGCTCACAGTACTGGCTGTGCCACCTGCGCAGCTCCTCGCCGTCTACGCGAACCCGCTGCTGCTCGACGGCGCAGTACCAGGCCAGCTCGGTCAGGTAGTGGAACCTTCCGTCGATGTCATGGGGCTGGGGCGCCACAGGGCCAAGGGAGTCGACGATGAGGCTCTGGTAGAGGTATCCATGCGAGCCTGCCCCCGTGTCGTGGCGCCGGCCGGTCTCGAGCTGCTGGAGCATGATCAGCACGAAGATGGGGAAGGACGGGATGAGATTCCGCCCGATCAGACCCGACAGCAGGTTCTCGGCGTGCAGGATGTCCCGCTGCACGTCCTTCTCGTCCGTCTCGGCCGGATCTCGACCGCCCCAGTACCAACGCTTGACGAGCTCATGGCGCTTGACGTGCCCCAACTGCATGATCTCGGCGTGCGCGTAGTCGAAGATCGGGTGGGTGTCCGCCGACTCGGGATCCTGGGCCATGTACTCGAAGCGGAAGTCGTCGGAGGCCAGTAAGACCACGGTGTCGAAGTACCGACCGATCTCACCGAGGAACTCGGCGCGACCGGTCCTGGACAGCCTCATCTTGGTGTAGTTGTCGACGACCAGACAGCGATGGCGAGCAGGCAGTTGCAGGATGGGGTCCACTGCATCCCGTGAATACTGGGCCTCGATCAACTGCCGCAGAGCCTTCCGGAGACGCGCGGCTCCACGCGGGTGAAACGACTCTCCATCTGCGAGCAGCGTGACCATCCCGTGGCCATGCAGATCCGCCACCAGGCGTCGGGCCACAGCCGACTTGCCCGACTTCTCCTGCCCGACCAAGACCACGCGCTTTCTGGTACGAACGTACTCTGGCAGATCCCGGATGATGTTCTTGTCTCTGCCTCCCGTCACGGGCAGATCGCGCAGGTCCGGGTAGACGAACACGTCTCCCAGCCGAAGGTGGGTGATGCGCGGATGCGTGAACGGCGCCCCCACGTCGTCGAGCTGCTCGCGGAACGATGCGGCGTGTTCGAACAGACGCTCGAGTCGAGCCTGGTTCCGTACGAAACGGTGCCAAGCCTCCACGCCCGAGGGCACGTAGACATCGTTCTCACGCTGAAAGAGAACCGTCCGCCACTTGCGTTGGCCGAGGTCGACGACGACGAGGTTGAATGAGCTGGCTGGGCTGTCGGGGCCCTCCTGCAGCACCCCCCCTTCGACGTAGTCCACTTGGGGCCCCGTCCGGTAGGAGCGTGTGTACGCGCCCCCGTCGTGTTCGTGCCCCGTCACCACGACATCCACGCGAGACTCGATCTCCCTGCGAAGCGCGCGAGCGACGTCGGGCTCGAACCAGTTGTAGGGGTGGTGCATCATCCACACCACGATCTCGGCGCTGGTGTCGTCGATCTCCTCGTAGGCGGCGGTCATGTACTCGAGCGGCGCTTGCAGGGAGGCGCCCTTTTCTCGCAGCGAGCTCATCCAGGCCGAGTTGAACGCCAGCACCCGCAGGTTCGCTTCTCCGAGCTCAACGTCGTGCATTCCAACAAGGTCGGTACCCGAGGGATGCAGGATGCCACGAGCGCCAGCAAAGGACCGAAATGGCTCCTGGACGGAGACACAGGACTGGACCACCGCCTCATCGGGTGCGCTGACAGCCTTGTCGAGCAACGCGTCACGCACCGCATTGGAGCGGGCGAAGTCACAGTCGTGGTTCCCAGGCACAGCGACGATGGCCGCCAGCGAGAGGTCCCGGTGAGCGAAGGCCTCGGTGAGCGAGTCCAGGAGCTCACCGGCGACGGCGTAGTCCTCCTGCTTCCCGCTGTAGGCGAGATCTCCGGACAGCAGCAGGCAGAAGGCTTCGCACTCGGCTGCTTCCGCGGCCACGGCGTTGACGATCGCCATGGTCCAGCTGAGGACGGGGTTGTCGACACCAGCCCGAAGGTGGAGGTCGCTGAGGTGTAGGAGACCGATGCGCACGTGGAACCTCGCGTTGTTTGACCGAGGGCGCGGAAGGTAAGCACGGCGGGGTGGGTGTCATCCGTGCTGTCGCTGGCGCCCCTCCCACCTTGCCCCCCCGAACAAGCCGCGTGAGAATACCCCTCTACCGCAGAGCCCAATCTGCGCTCGACGGGAGGGCGTCAGCCATGGAAGTCTTCGATCTGCGCCAGAACGTCGTCGAGCAGGACTACGCCGCCTTCGTCCGGAGCTTCATCGAAATCCGGGATCCGACCATCCACGCTCGGGTCGAGGCCGAGCTGCGCGACGGCCGCCTGTGGCCCGAGCCCCTGGTCCAGCTCAACCCCTCCTTCGAGCCCGGCGAGCCCACCGCGTCGCTGGTGGCCGCTGGCAAGCTGCACCCGCTGTGCCGCGACATCTTCTGCGACAAGCCCGATCCCCACACCAACAACGGTCCGCTCCGCTTCCACCGCCACCAGGTGCAGGGCTTCGACGCGGCGCGGGCCGGCGCCAACTACGTGCTGACCACGGGCACGGGCTCGGGCAAGAGCCTGGCCTACATCGTGCCCATCGTGGACCACGTGCTGCGCCAGGGCAGCGGACGGGGCATCCAGGCGGTCATCGTCTACCCGATGAACGCCCTGGCCAACAGCCAGGTCGGGGAGCTGGGGAAGTACCTCCGCCACGGCTTCGAGCGGCCGCCGGTCACCTTCGATCGCTACACCGGCCAGGAGTCCGAGGAAGAGCGCGAGGCCATCGTCGAGCGCCCACCCGACATCCTGCTCACCAACTACGTGATGTTGGAGCTGATGCTCACCCGCCCCACCGAGGACGTGTTCGTC
>CAZHIK010001035.1:0-3563 GCA_964532635.1 uncultured Enterobacterales bacterium | reverse complement strand
GGATCGGTGACGCTCCGTCCATCCAACGCCACCCGATCGAAGACCTGGATGAGCAGTCGGCCACCGTCGGGCATGGCGTCCCGCGCGTTGACCGCCAGGTTCATGAGCACCTGTCCGATCTCTCCTAGATCAACGTGGATCCACCCAGCGTCGGGCTCGGCCTCCACCACCAGCTCCACGTCGTCCCCCACCAGACGTCGGATCATGGTCTCCATCTCGAGGACGAGGGCTCCGGCCTGCTGGTGCACCGGCTTGAGGACCGCGCGGCGGCCGAAGGCCAGCAGCTGACCGGTCAGAGCCGCCCCTCGCTCGGCGGCCTCCACGATGGCCTGCGCATCATCCGCCAGCTCGCTGTGGGGTTCCAGGCCCGCGAGGAGCGACTGCCCGAAGAGGGTGACCACCGCCAGCAGGTTGTTGAAGTCGTGGGCCACTCCGCCCGCCAGACGTCCGATGGCTTCGAGCTTCTGGCTCCGACGCAGGAGGGCTTCCTGGTCTTGCACCCGCTGCTCACTCACGAGCCGCGCCCGCTCCGAGCGGCGGTAGTCCAGCACCTGCAGGACCACGGGGGCCAAGGTGGCCGCGTAGTCGAGGTGGCGAGGCTGGAAGCCCTCGGCCCGGTTGGCCAGCGCCATCAACGCCACGCTGCGGCCATCGCGCAGCATGGGCACGAACAGGATGTTGTCGATCGGGGGATGCCTTGGCGGCAGCCCCACGCTGGCCGGATGGGCGCCGGGCTCGTTCGAGAAGTACGGTTCACCCAGCTCGAGGGCATGGGCCCACAGGCCGCGCAGGGGACCATCGCCCAAGGACAGCTCGGTCCCGCCGAGTCCGTCATCGCCGTCGAGCAGGCCGCCGCCCACCGCGAAGGTGGTACCCAGGGCTCCGTCCGGCTCGATGGTACCCAACAGTCCCAGGCCAGCCCCGGTCAGATCCATGGCCGCGCGCACGCAGGCGCAGCCCAGGCTGCGCTCGTCGTCGCCCTGGATCGCGCGCCGCAGCAGCCCGTTGATGGCATCGGCCAGCCGCGCCTGGCGCACCGCCTGCTCGGCGCGGCGAAGCTCGGTGACATCGATGAACGAGCCCACCACGTGGCTGGGTCTTCCACCCGAGTCGTGGACCAGGCAGGCCGTGCCCACGGCGGGGAAGGTGCTGCCGTCGGCCCGGCGGGCCACCAGCTCGTCGGTCACCGAGCCTTCGGCCAGTATCCGGTCGAAGACCTCCTCGGCGTCGGCCCGCTCGGCCCACCAGTCCATCACAGAAGCACCCAGCATGTCCGCGGGAGTGCCGTAGCCCCACATCCTCGCCATGGCTGGGTTTGCGTAGGTGGCACGACCCTTGAGGTCCGCCAGGCCGATGCCCACGATGCTGACCTCGACGATGCGGGCCAGCAGCTCGCGCTCCGCACGGGCCTGACTGCGCGCCACGGCCGCCCCCAGCTGTCGCGTGAGCAGGTCCAGTGAGCCCGCGGCACTCTCGTCCAGGGCTTCATGCTCGTGAGAACAGATGAACATGGCGCCCACCACGCGCGAACCCTGGCGGATAGGCAGGTGGATACTGGCGGTCAGCCCTTCGGCCCGGTCGTGGTCGTCCTGGAGGTGGCCGTGCTCGGCCAGGGTCAGGAAGCTGATTCCGCCCCGAAGGATCCGCGCCACGAAGGGGTGCTCGCGGGGCATGCGCTGCCGCGCCCGCAAGAAGGCCATGCTCAGGCCCAGGTGGCCCGCCAGCTCCAGGTCCCCGTCTCCGGGCTCCACCAGGTAGATCCCCCCGCTGTCTCCCCCGGACAGGGCGATGGCGTGCTCGAGGGACGTGCGAACGATGGCGCCGAGCTGCTGGGTGGCGCCCAGGCCCTGAGCCAGCTCGCGCTGGGCCCGCAGCTGCTGCTCCAGCCGGGCCTTGAGGCGGGTGTTCTCGATCCTCAACAACTCCAGCTCCTGTTCGGCGCCCCCGCCCCGCTGGCGCCGGCTCACGGGAGCACCTCGGGGGGCGACAGGAGCTGTGGTCGGCCGAACAGGTAGCCTTGGAGTAGATCGCAGCCCAGCTCGACGAGCACCCGGCGCTCCGCCGGGGTCTCGATCCCCTCGGCCACCACCTGGATGCCCATGTCCCGACAGACGTCGGTCATGGACCGCACCAGCTTCTGCCGGGTGGGATCGCTGTCCACATCGTGGATCAGGGACATGTCGATCTTGACGATGTCGGGCTGCAGGACCACGAAGCTGGTGAGCCCCGCGTAGCCCGCGCCGAGGTCGTCCACGGCGATGCGGAAGCCCAGCTCCCGGAGGCGCTCCACCCGCCGTCGCAGGTCGGACACACCGTCGAGGCTGGCGCGCTCCGTGATCTCGAGCACGATCCTCGAGGCCATGGACGTGAGGGGCGCACCCACATCCAGCAGCTGGTCGTCCGCCAGGTCCTGAGGATGCAGGTTGAGGAACAGGGTGCCCTCGGGGCAGGACTCGGTGTCCAGGATGCCGGCGGCCTCGAGCCGGATGGCCCGCCCCAGCTCCTGGACCCGCTCGAGCCGCTCGGCGGCATGCAGGACTGCGGCCGGATGGGGCAGGCTCGGCTCGAAGGACCGCAGCAGTGCTTCGCAGCCGAACAGCTCACCGCTCTCGGCGCGCACGATGGGCTGAAACGCCAACTGGAATCCGCACAAGGCGCGCTCGAACGACGCCTGCAGGCCCTGCAGATCCCGGGTGAGTCCCCCGGGCAGGCCGGCCAGGGCCAGCGCCTGTCGCTTGAGCCCCGCCAGGCGGCGCACGTGGACCGCGCGCGTGACCAGATCGGTCAGCTCCGAGGGCCGGAAGGGCTTCCGCAGGTAGTGGAAGGCGCCGTACTCCACGGCCTCGATGGCCGTCTCGAGGCTGGGAACCCCGGTGACGAGCACGAAGGGCAGGTCGAGGTCGCGCCCCGACACCGTCTTGAGCAGCTCCATGCCGCTCATGCCCGGCATGGAGATGTCGCTGAGCACGCAGTCGACCTTGTGGATGTCCAGCAGCTCGAGCGCCTGTGCGCCCGTACCTGCCTCGATGACCTCGAAGCCACCCCGATGGAGCATGCGGACCATGCCACGCCGCAGGAGCGGATCATCCTCGACCAGCAGCACGCGTCCCTTCTCTCTCGTACCCTCGACCGCCACGTCTCGCTGCGACATCGTCGACCCCTTGCCCGAGGGCGTTCGGCCGCGAGGCCGTGTCCAAACTGCCGATTATCGAACTCTACCAGCGCCGAAGCGGGCGCACAAGCGCGAGATGGACGCCAGCTTAGGGCCGCCGCTGCTCGAAGTAGGCGTTGGTCTCTCTCGCGATGACGCCCGACAACAGCAGCAGCCCCACGAGGTTGGGGAAGGCCATCATCCCGTTCATCAGGTCGCTCAGGTTCCAGACCAGGTCCACCTTCAACACAGCGCCCACCGCCACGAGCAGCACGAAGACGATCCGGTAGGGGATCACCGACTTTCCGCCGAACAAGAAGGCGATGGAGCGCTCGCCGTAGTAGCACCAGCCCAGGATGGTCGAGTAGGCGAACAGGATGAGCCCCACGGTGACCACCAGCCCGCCCAGCGG
>CAZHIK010001034.1:0-3568 GCA_964532635.1 uncultured Enterobacterales bacterium | reverse complement strand
TCTCTACCAGCTACGACGCTGGTGAGCGCTATCTGGCGGTGCGGGGGGACACGGCACCCCTGGACTGGGAGACCGGCTGGCCAGCCAGCCAGGCCACCGGGCGCTGGGGCGCGGCCTTCAGCGAGATCGACGCCACCTTCGAGTACAAGTGGCTGCTCGACGATACCGACTGGCAGACCGGCGACAATCTCCAGGGCCAGCCGGGCCAGGACAACAACGCCTCCCCGAGCTTCTGATCACTCCTGGCCCGGGTCTTCGCTCAGGCCGAAGCTGAGGGGGACCTGGATGCTGGCGGCTCCGGGCAGGCCCGGGAAGCGCTTGGAGAGCATGATGCGCTCGACGCAGGGTGTCAGCTCGCCCATCGGCTTTCCCCTCTGACGAGCCCGGGCGCCGAGCACGCTGCCGTCGGCCAGCATTCGAAGGTTGAGCTTCAGCTCGGCCACGAGGCTGGGATCCTGCTCGAGGGCGGTGGCATAGCAGGCCTCCAGTTCGGGCCTGGCGAGCTCCACGACATTGCGAAGCTGAGGCTCGCTGCCGGGACCAGCCAGGGTCAGCTCGCCGATGAGGAGGAAGGGCTCGGCGGATCCCCGATCCGCGGGGAGCTCGAGCAGCGCGACCTCGGGGAGCTCGAGGGGCTCGTCGGCCTCCGGTGACTCCTCGGGCTCGGAGTGTGTGGGCTCCGCGGGCTCGGGGTGTGTAGGCTCCGCGGGCTCGGGGTGTGTGGGCTCCTCGGGCTCGGGGGCGACAACAGAGAGCTCGGTGGGCCCGGTGGGCTCGGCGGGCCGGGATTGGGGCGGCGGGGTGGGCGCGGCGGCGGCCTGCGGTGGCGCTGGAGCAGGCTGTTCGACCTCGGTTTGCGTGGGAGCGGGCGGCGCTGGGGTCGGCTCCGGCTCGACCTCCGTGGCCACTCGCGGTGACGCCAGCCAGTAGACGGCCCCCGCGCCCATGCAGCTTAGCGCTCCAAGGACGATGAGCACGAGCAGCAGCAGCAGCCAGATCCCGGCATGGCTTTGCGGTGGCGGCGCCCGCCCGGGGAGGGGATCGGTGGGCTCCTCGGGGTCGGCCTCGGTCGCCAGGTCCTGTCGCGAGACGACGCGGGTCTCGCCCTTCACCTTCACAGCCTGGACCGCCCAGTAGGTGGAGCGTGTGACCTCGTGTTCCTCGGTGTGAACGCCGTGCGCGGCGTCGGCGGTGGCTTCCTCGCTGTGGCCCTCGAAGTCGTCGCCGCCGCTCATGATGATCCACTGGGTTCGGGTACCTGGCTCGTGTATCATCACAGACCCCTCCGAGGATCGCCATGGAGCGGCTGCGCGACGTCCTGGATCGTTTCATCCACCATCCCGCCGTGGAGCTGGTGCTGGTGGGGCTGATCCTGGCGTCCTCGTGCTTGATCGTGGCGGAGTATCTGGTGCAGCCCGATGGCCCGCTGTGGTTCGTGTTCGCTGGCACCAGCGATGCGCTCACTGCGGTGTTCGCCATCGAGCTCACCATTCGCTTCCTGGTGGCCCGCAAGAAGCGCCGCTTCTTCACCCGCTATTGGCTCGACCTGGTCTCTCTGGTGCCCCTCATCCGGCCCCTGCGCGTCTACCGTGTGCTCCGGATGGTCAGGATGTTCCGCGCGGGGCTGCTGCTCAACCGGCGCATGAGCATCTTCCGCAGCGGTGTGCAGAACACGCTGCAGGAGCTGATCACCCTGGTGTCCATCACGGCCACCATCGTGCTCATCGGCGGCGTGCTGCTCTTCCTGGGTGAGCGGGGAGGGGAGTCCGGCTTGGGCGAGCTACCCGACGCCCTGTGGTTCAGCGTGATGAGCCTGGTGGCGGGCGAGCCTACCGGGGCGGAGCCCCATACCCCCCTCGGGCAGTTGGTCACCCTGGGCTTGATGCTCGGTGGCATGACCGTCTTCGCCATGTTCGTCGGCACCGTGTCGGCCAGCATGGGTGCCCGTCTCTCGGAACGCCAAGGGATCAACGAGATGGACCTGGACGAACTCACCGACCACGTGGTCATCTGTGGCTGGAACCGATCTGGACCCACGGTGCTGCAGGAGCTGTTCTTCAGGGGCAGCCGCTCCAACCAGGCTGTGGTCATCATCACCGAGGGTGACGGGCTGCCCGATAGCGTGCCAATGGACCGGGTGCGACCCGAGCTGCTGTACCACCACCAGGGCGACTACACCCGGGTGGAGGTCCTCGAGGCTGTGAACGTGCGCGATGCCTCGGTGGCCATCCTGCTCACGGACCGTACCGTGCGTCGCTCCGATCAGGACCAGGACGCCCGCACGGTGCTCGCGGGCCTGACCATCGAACAGTTCGCGCCCAGGATCTTCACCTGCGCCCAGCTGCACAACCCCGCCAACGCCACCCTCCTCAAGATGCACAATGTCGAGGAGATCGTGGTTGGCGACTGGTACAGCGGGGTGGTGCTGGGCAATGTGAGCCGCAACCGTGGCCTGGTGCGCGTGCTCCATGACATCCTCACAGTGGAGCGTGGCAACGCCTTCCACAAGGTCAAGATCCCCGAGGCCCACCACGGCAAGACGGTGGCCGTGCTCCACGATCTGCTCAAGCGCGATCACCAGGCCATCCTGATGTCCGTGCAGCCTGTGCAGGGCGACAAGGCGGGCCAGGTGCTGGTCAACCCCCCCAACGACTGGGTGCTGAGCCTGGGGGACACCCTGGTGGTGGTCTCCTACGAGCAGGTGAGCTGGTAGCCCCGGGGCTGGTCAGGCCCGAGACAAGATGCCCGTCAGGCAGCCGAGGGCGCCTGCGGCCTTGACATACTCGCCGACCTCGATCTCGTGGCAGCGCACCCCCTTGTCCTCGAGCAGGCGGCAGGTCTCGGGGCAGCCGGCAGGCATGACCACCTCGCGGCGCTGCAGGGTGACGAAGTTGTTGCTGCGCCGATCGAGCAGCTCCTCGCCTGGGGGGATGATCAGGGGCTCGACGCCGAGCTGCTCCAGCCTCCGCAGCAGCGCGTCGTCCGAGCGGGCGCCGTTGACCGCGGCCAGATCGTCGTCGATGGGCGTGAGCACGCCCAGCAGGTGCTGCACCCCGGTGCGGGGCAGGGGGATGGTCTCGAGGGCTACCCCCAGCTCTTCGAGCAGTGCTCCCAGCTGATCGGCACCCGCTGCGTTGGTGCGGACGCCGGTGCCCAGCAGCACGCGGTCGGGGGCGACCCACAGTGCGTCGGCGCCTTCGAAGGTCGCGAAGCTGCGCATGGTGCGGAGGATGGGTACGCCGGCGAGCGCGAGCGCCTCGGCCGCCCAGCGCTCTTCTCCCGCCCGCTGTCGCCCCGCGGGGCGCCCCAGCACCGCACCTTCGGGGGTCATGAAGAACAGATCCCGCATGAACACGTAGTTGGGGGGGGGGGGCACCGGCGGCCGGTGCAGGTGGACCCTCACACCTCGAGCCCGGAAGAAGTCGGCCACAGCTCGAGCCTGGCGCTGGATGAGGGGCACGCTCACCCGACCCAGCATCAGGTGCTCGTCGGGATCATCGCCAACGTCCAGCTCGGGTCCGGGCCACGCCAGCAGGACCGCCTCGAGGCGGGAGACCTCGGATCGCAC
>CAZHIK010001033.1:0-3571 GCA_964532635.1 uncultured Enterobacterales bacterium | reverse complement strand
CTCGGAGCCCCCATGTGCGACAGCTGCGCCCCGCATTTCGGTTCTTCGCCCCCGCCCGAAGCCGGCCTTCGCGAACAAGCCAAGGCCCTCCACCAACGTATCGGCCAGCTGGTCCTGCTCCAGCGTCGCGCCGCCCGGGAGCTGGCGCTGTCTTTTGCGGCCATGGCGGGCGGCGGGCTGTGTCGCGAGTTGGGCTACGCCGGCATCGTCGAGTACGGCGAGCAATGCTTCGGGTTCTCGCCGAGCAAGTCGCGGCAGCTCGAGCGGCTGGGGCGGCGGCTGCCGGATCTGCCGGTGCTGGACCAGGCGATGTGTGAGGGGGCCCTTGGCTGGACCCAGGCCCGCACGCTCATCCAGGTAGCCACACCCGAGACCGAGGAAGCGTGGGTGGCTCGAGCCCTCGGGCTGACCAACCGGGAACTGGAAGAGCAGGTCGCTCGCTCCAACTATGGAGACGAGCCGCCCGATCCCGACGATGACTGGGAGCCCGAGCGCTACCTCTGGCTCCAGGCTCGTATGGCACCGCTGCACTTCCAGCGCTTCATGCAAGCGGTGCAAGAGCTTCGCCTTCGCTTGGGTGATCCCCACATCACCGTGAGCCAAGCGATGCTGCTGATGGCGGACATGGTGTTGGATGGGGAGCCTGTAGCTCACGAGGATACGGACGAAGTGACACACGTGTGTCACGACGAGGACGCGGGGCCCAATGCCTTCGGGCATACGACTCGAGTCATCGCTCACCGCTGCCCCGAGTGTGAGCGCGCATGGGTGGAGTCTCGGGCTGGGCGTATCGAACTGGAAGACCAGGACCGCGAGTTGGTGGAGTGCGACGCCGAGGTGGTGGCGGGAGATGACAGTGCGGGCACGCCAGGGCATGTCACGCGGACCATTCCGCCGGCGACACGGCGGGCCGTACTCATACGCGACGGCATGTGTTGCACCGCGCCGAGCTGCCGGAGCCGCAAGCACCTCGAGCTACACCACATCGTGCCCCGAGCGGAGGGCGGGGATCACTCCCCGGAGAATCTCGCCACGGTGTGTTGGGCGCACCACGACATGATCCACAAGAAGGTGATCGACCTTCGGCGGGACAGCGAAGGTGGGCTCGCGTGGAACCGCGGCTTCGGCGAACCCTTGGCGCTGAGGATCATCATCCACGGCGAGGGGGCCGAGCTTGGGCATGAACACCTGGAGGACCTGGATGGGCTCGGTGAGATCCTCGAGGACATCTTTGGAAAGCCCGAGCCCGAAGCACACGTGTGTAACGACCAGGAGCCGTCGAAGCGCTATCCGCGGGGGCGGCAGTTCGTCCGGCTGGGGGATGCGTCCCGGATGGCGCCAGCCTGGTATGGGGGGAACGTGCCCATCTGAGGTCGGGCCTACATCATCCTGGCTTCTATGCCCTTGCCGGTATTTGACCGGGGGCTGGAGAGGTTTTCGACCCCGCCTGGGTCGAGCGACTGCTGCGGCAAGGGCTGACGCCGCTGGTCTCCGTCACCGCTGGGTTCGAGCCGATCGTGTGTCCGGAAGAGGACATGGCGGTTCTGGGCGCTACACTGGCCTACATGGAGCTGTCTTCCTTTTCGAGGCCCGCTTCGAGGCCCTGCTGAAGCGCTACCTCGAAGCCTCGGACTACGAGATGGAGTGCGCCGAGGTCGTGGGCCGCAAGTTCGCAACCCTGGAAGAGCACCTGGCCTGGCTGGAGCAGGGGGGCTGCGCGTCGATCATCGACGCCCTGGCCGAGGGTGTGCGTCAGGCTGGAGCATGAAGCGGGATACAGGCTGGGTGTAAACCGATCCGCACCCTCGGGTGTCCGCCCCTCCCCGCACCCCCTGGAGCCTCCATGCACCGCCTGCTGTTCCTCGTCCCCCTCGCACTGCTCGCCTGCCAGACCGGGGGCGTGAACCTCGACGACACCGGCGGTGGCGACGCCGATGCCGACACCGACGCAGACGCCGACACCGACGCCGATGGCGACGCGGACACCGACATCGAGACCCCTCCGGGCGACCCATGGGCTGGGACGGTCGAGATGATCAACCCCATGGACGCCCCCTTCTGCGACGGAGAAGTGCTGCTGGGCATCGACGGCAGCGCCCTGGCCGGCGGCGGCTGGTGCGAGGTCAGCGAGGGCCCCGGTGCGGGCCAGATGTTCACCCTGGAGTTCGAAGGCAGCATCGACGGCCAGGCCATCACCGGCCAGATGACTCCAACCACGGAAGAGGCACCCGAGCCGCCGCCGCCAGTGGAGGTCACCGGCACCCTCACGGCGGATCTACTCGAGCTGGAGTTCGAGATGGAGCATGCGACTCCGGAGAATCCCCAGGATGTCGAGATCATGACCGGCGCTGTGAGCGCCACTCCCGCCGAGTAGCCCTTTTTCAGGGCCCCCTGCCCAAAGGTCCATCCCGCGTGTCCAACAACGCAGGAGGTCACCATGCGCACCATCGCTCTCGTCCCGCTGTTTCTCGCCGCTTGCAGCCCCGCTGCCGATCTCGATCTGAGCCTCGAACAGAGCGCAGAGATCCCCACCGTCTTCACCGCCACCATCGACGGTGAGGCGGCGGGCCTCGATGCCATCTGGGTGGAGTACGGCCTCGATGGCGAGGCCGAGCACATCGCACCCCTGGATGTCGATGCCGGGCCCCCCTGGGAGCTGACGCTGCTGGGCATGAAGCAGGGTTGCGACTACGACGTGCGCATCGGGGTGGAGATCGACGGTGAGAGCTACAGCGGTCGCGCCAACACCGCCAGCACCGGCATGGTCCCCTCGGACTTCCCCGATCTGAGCGTCGAGCAGAACGGCGAGAGCTTCGACGGCTTCTACTACACGTCCGTGCTGGGCAACAGCTCTGCGGCCGTGATCCTCGACTCCGACGGCGACTACGTCTGGTGGTACCAGCCCAGCGGCATCGACATGGTGGGCCGCACCTTCCCGTCCCTCGACGGCGAGTCCGTCCTCACCATGAACCTCAACCCCGACGGCGGGCAGAACGGCACCATCGCCCGCGTCGCCCTGGACGGCAGCTGGGAAGAGAGCACCGATCTCGACTACGCCCACCACGAGGTCCATGAGCACGACGACGGCACCATCGCCTACCTGGCCAAGGACCCCCAGAACGTCGGCGGCACGGAGGTCAGCGGCCAGACCATCATGGAGCTGTCCCCCGACGGCACCCTCACCGAGATCTGGAACGTCTGGGACCACACCGATCTGTTCGGCGATCCGGCCGACTCCGATCAGGAGGCCCACGCCTGGCCCCACGGCAACGCCCTGGACTACCTGCCCGAGGAAGACGCCTACCTGATCGGCTTCCTCTTCCTGGACGCCATCGCCCGGGTCGATCGCACCAGCGGCGCCGTGGACTGGGTGATGGGCGGAGACGCCAGCGACTTCACCACACCCGATGGCAGCACGGACCTGTTCGAGCGCACCCACCAGATGCATCGGCTCGACGACAGCATGGTGGTCTTCGTCAACGGCTCCATGCAGGGTGGTGACTCCTACGCCATCGAGTACGCGATGGACGAGCAGAGCTTCGAGGTGGAGTCCCTGTGGGAGTACTGGCCC
>CAZHIK010001032.1:0-3572 GCA_964532635.1 uncultured Enterobacterales bacterium | reverse complement strand
AGCCAACGCAGCACTCGAGCAGTGGATGCAGCCCTCCAACGCGGTGCTCATCGTGGTCGGCAACATCGACGGCGAAGCCGCCGAGGCCGACATTCGCGAGCTGTTCGCTGACTGGGTCCCCGCCAAGGACGTGGAGCCCAGTGGCCACGCCGCGGGTGTGGCTCCCGCGCCGGATCCCACCCCGCGCAAGATCTACATCTACCCCAAGGAAGGCACCACCCAGGCGCAGGTCAGCCTGATGTGTCAGCTGCCGCAGCCCACCTGCGAGAACAAGCCGGCCCGGCAGGTGCTCTCGTCGGCCTACACCGACACCCTGTACCTCGAGCTTCGCGAGACCGCGGGCTCCACCTACGGCGCCTACTCGTATCAGAGCGAGATCCGGGGTGGTGTGGCCTACCTGGCCGCCGGCACCCTCATCCAGGACAGCTCCGTCGACCTGGCCATCACCACGATGCTTGACACCATCGCCGGCATCCAGGACGAAGGCGTTCCTCCGGAGAAGCTGCAGACCTTCAAGTGGAACCTCGGCCGCAAGGTCACCGTGGGCAACCAGACCACCACCCAGGTGCTGGGCGGTCTGGCCGACTACGCCGCCCGCGGCTGCGAGCTCGAGACCACCCAGCAGTACCCGGAGATGATCTCGTCTGTGTCCAACGACGACGTGCAGGCGATGCTCGAGCGCTGCGTGGGCAGCGAAGTCATCACCCTCGTCGGCTCCAAGGAAGACATGCTCCGCGAGGTCGAAGAGGCCGGCTACGAAGCCGAGGTGGTGGACTGGGAGGCCTTCATCGAGGAGGAGGACTAGGCGCCACGGGGCCTGCCTCGCTGCGGGAGGAGGTCAACTCCTCCCCTGCATTGGGTGATCGCGGTGAGCTGAACGTAGCGGAGCACTTCACGTGCTCCCGGACAATCAGCCCAGCTTGCCCTGCACGTGCTCGTGGAAGCGCTGCAGGTAGACCAGCAGCTCCTCGAGGTTCTCGGCTTCGACGGACTTGAGCAGGGCCATGCGCCCGCGCTTGAGCGCCAGCTCGATCTCGAAGATGTCCTTCTGGTGCAGCTGTCCCCGCTGTTCGCGCAGCAGGGCCTCGAGGGCCACCAGCTCCCGCTCCACCTTGCCCCGCAGATCGGAGAGCTGTGGATCGTCGGCGCCGGTCTCTTCGGGCTCCTCGGGGATCTCGCGCTTGAGGGGGCCGATGGCCGCCTGGTTGGCGATGGTGATCTCCTCGCTGCGGCCGCTGCGCTGATCCCGGGCCGAGACGTTGACGATGCCGTCGACGTCGATGGCGAAGCGCACCTCGATGCGTGGCACGCCCCGCGGAGCAGGGGAGACGCCGTGGAGCTCGAACTCACCCATGCTGACGTTGTCGCTGGCCATGGGGTTTTCGCCCTGGAGCACGTGGATGCGGACCACCTTCTGGTTGTCGACCACGGTGGAGACCAACTGGTTGGTCACGGTGGGGATGGTGGTGTTCTTGGGGATGAGGGTGGCCATGCGGCGGCCCTCGACCTCGATGCCCAGGCTGTAGTTGGTCACGTCCAGCAGGGTGACGGCCTTGACCTCACCACCCAGCATGGCCCCCTGGATGGCCGCGCCCACGGCGACGACCTCGTCGGGGTTGAAGGACTTGTTGAGCGGGCACTTGAACAGGTTGCGTGCCATCTCCTGGACCCGCGGAATGCGGGAGGAGCCACCGACCAGGATGACCTCATCGAGATCGTTGGGACCCAGCCCGGCGTCCTCGAGGGCCAGTCGGCACTCCTTGAAGGTCTCCTCGAACAGCGGCATGGCCAGCTTCTCGAAGGAGTTGCGGGACAGGGTGGTCTGGAGGTGCTTGGGACCCGAGGCGTCGGCCACCAGGAAGGGCAGGTTGATCTCGGTCTCGGTGATGGAGGACAGGTCGAGCTTGGCGCGCTCGGCAGCGTCGCGCAGGCGCTGCAGCACCACGCGATCACCCGAGACGTCGATGCCCTGGCTACGCTCGAACTCCTCGATGAGCCAGGAGACGATGCGCTCGTCGATGTCGTTGCCGCCCAGGGAGTTGTTGCCGCGGGTGGAGAGCACCTCGGCCACGTCGCGGTCGACCCGCAGGATGGAGATGTCGAAGGTGCCACCGCCGAAGTCGTAGACACCGATCACCGAGGAGCGACGGCGCTCGTGGACGTAGGCCAGCGCGGCTGCCGTGGGCTCGTTGATGATGCGCAGGACGTTGAGCCCGGCCAGGGAGCCTGCTTCCTTGGTGGCCTGGCGCTGACGATCGGTGAAGTAGGCCGGCACCGTGATGATGGCGTCCTCGATCGACTCCCCAAGGAAGTCCTCGGCGTACTTCTTGATCTTCTGTAGGATCATCGCCGAGATTTCGTGGGGCTGGTAGATGCGGTCGTTGACCATCACCCCCGCATCGCCTTCGGGGGTCTCGATCACATCGTAGTTGACCATCGAGGCTTCGCGAGTGGCTTCCTTGAAGCGCTTCCCCATGAAGCGCTTGATCGCGTAGATGGTGTTGTCGGGATTGATGAGCAGCTGGCGCTTGGCCACATCACCGACGAAGCGCTCCCCCATCTTGCTGAAGCCGACCACCGAGGGCGTGACCCTGCCGCCTTCCTCGTTGATGATGATCTGGGGGTCGTGTCGATCCATGAAGGCGCACACCGAGTTGGTGGTGCCGAGGTCGATGCCGATGACCTTTCCCATCGAGGTCTCCAGAAACAGAACAGCAAGAGCGCCCAGCAAACGCGGGGTCAACAGACCCGATGATAGGACTCAGGGGGGCCGAAGTCAACGGCCTGGATTGGGTTTTTTGGCTTTTCGCCCCAGGCGTCCCATGGCTCCGAGAGAGGGTGCCCGGGGCGGGATTCGAACCCGCACGTCCTGACGGACAGAGGATTTTAAATCCCCCGTGGCTACCGTTTCACCACCCGGGCTGGGTTTCGCGAGAGAATGCCCTATCTCCTCGCAAACCGCGGCGCGAAGGGCTAGCAGGTTGGAGCATGCGTCGATCTGGTCCCCATCTGCGCGCGCTCGCGCTGACCGCACTGCTCGGCCAGCTGTTGCCGGGCTGCGGCCACCTCGATCAGCGCGCGGAGGAGCGAGCGCGAACCGACGGCCTCGCGGAAGTGGACGCCCTGATGCGCCAGCGCGCGGATCCCGCTCGGCTGGAAGAGGCCTTGCAGGCCATCGACGGGCTCATGCTCGATCTGGGCGACGACCCGCGGCTGCTCGCGCGTCTGGCCATGGCCCACTACGCCATGGCCTACGGTCACGCCCCCGACGCCCCTCCGCCCGCTCGGCTGTTCGAAGCGGGGCGTGAGATCGCGTGGCGGTGTATCTACCAGGATCCATCCTTCGAGGGCGTGCTCACCAGCACCGGGGGGCGCATCGGGCCAGCGGCCGCGGGGCGTCTCGGTGAGGAACACGAGCGCTGCCTGTTGTGGCTGGTGTCCAACTGGACCCGCTGGCTGGCCCTGCGGGATCCTGCGGGCTTCGCCATCGATCTGGAGCCCCTCCAGGTGCTCGCCGATCGCTCGGTGGAGCTCAGCTCCGGGACTCGCCGTGCGCAGGCGTTGGGCATGGC
>CAZHIK010001031.1:0-3575 GCA_964532635.1 uncultured Enterobacterales bacterium | reverse complement strand
CCCGCCACGGATGCCGATGTGGTGATCGAGGGGGTGGGTTGGCAGACGGGCACCGATATCGATGGAGCTGGGGATGTGAACGCGGATGGCTACGATGATCTGATCATCGGTGCCAGGAGTTCTGCGTACCTCGTCCACGGCCCGATCTCGAGGGGGACGATGAGCATCGATGAGGCGCAGGCGACGCTCTGGGGAATCGGCTTTTCGGAGGTTGCAGGCGTAGGGGATCTGAACCTGGACGGCTACGATGATCTCCTGTTCGGATACACCACGCAAGATTCCTCCACTGGCACGGCAGTGGTGCTCCTCGGTCCGGTGAGCGGTACTGTCCGTGTGGGCCCAGCATGGGAAGGTCGGTTCCTGTATGGAGAAAGCGAGGGCGACTTCGCGGGCTTTTCGGTGTCGGCCGCGGGCGACATCAACGGTGACGAACTACCCGACATCATCGTTGGAGCAATAGACGAGGAGAGCATCGGCAACTCCGCGGGTGCGGCCTACGTCGTGTTGGGACCGGTCATCGAGGCTGCCAGCCTGGCATCGGGATCGGTCAAGCTGCTCGGCGAGGCAGCAGGCGATTGTGCTGGTTTTGACGTGGCCGACGCTGGTGACACGAACGGGGACGGCCTCGATGATGTGCTAGTGGGCGCCGCGTACGAATCCTCGGTCGGGCGGTATGGTGGCGCAGCCTACCTGGTGCTGGGCTCGGAAGGCCTCGAGGCCGGGCAGGTCTCGAGCTTGTCCAATGCCGATGCCAAGATCGTGGCCGAAGGGTCTGACGATTGGTACCATGTCGGCCACAGCGTGGGCGGAAGGGGTGATTTGAACGCGGATGGCTACGAGGACCTCGTCGTCGGAGCCCCAGCGGGCAACACTCCCGGGAAAGCCCTCGTCTTCTACGGCCCGATCGCTGGCACCATCCCTGCGGATGCAGCTGATGGCATCATGGAAGGCTCCGCCGCGGGCGTGGATCTCGGAGATTCGGTCGCAATAACGGGAGATGTCGATGGTGACGGCCGAAGCGAGATCTTGGTTGGTGCCCCGTACGAGGACCACATTTCGTGGAACGGTGGGGCCGCCTATCTGCTGTTCGGCCCCGTGTCTGGAAGCTACACCCCGGAGACAGCCCACGCGAGCTGGGAGGGTACCTACCTCGGTGAGTGCGTTGGCGACAGCGTAGCGGGAGCCGGCGACCTCGACGCCGACGGCGCCGCCGACATAGCCTTCACGGGCTCGGCGGCAGCGATCGACTTCCACACCTGGCACCTCTACTTCGGAGCAGCCTACGTCATGTACGGGCTGTTGTAGAGCCCCCCGTTGCCCTGGGGACTCCAAAAAGGTCGTCCGAATATGGCTCTCGAGGGGACACGGGTACAGTGCCTGCCGCCCATAGGAACGTCGTCTCGTAGGCCCAGCGCAGCAGGTCGAGCTGGTGGATTGCGCTCGGCCCGCTGTAGCTAGGCCACTCCGGCCAGTACGCGCGGTCCAGTGGGTCGAAGCTTGCCGGGTCGATATTCTCCTGGAGGGCACCGGTGAGCTGCGTCGGAGGCTGCGTGCCTATGGAGTAGGTCGTGTCCGCGTAGTAGACGTGGGGATTGGCGCCACTGTCCCAGGCCGCATTGAGTGCGATGTTGGCATGGCGGTTGAACCACCAGGGGGGCTGGGCGTGATCCTCGAAGTACTGGATCCGGACATACGCGCACCTGGACTCTGCGAGCCTTGGCAGGAACACTTCCGCGGAGCGCAGCAGCCAGAAAAACATGAGCTCGAAGGACAGTGCGTTCCCGTTGTACACGTTGACGTCGTACCAGTTCTGGTTCATACCGCAATCGACAGCGTAGGTTAGGTATTCGTCTACGACGATCTCGGAGGCGTGCGTCATCCCGAGGTCCGGAGCCATGCCGGGAGCGGAGAAGAAATGCGGTAGCACGTCGAGTGGAGGGCGGAAGAAGAAGCTGTAGGCCGCTCCGCCCTTGTATCGGGCATCGAACCACGCCTGCCAGCAGTCAAACGTGAGCGCATCCAGCCCGAAATACTCCTTCTCCGGGGGGTGTTGGGGGTCATATACACCGGGCCGAACATCCCAACTGCTGTCCCAGTGGACAGAGTTCCAATCTATGGGGGTATAGGCGTAGGCGGCGAGACTCTGCGCCAGGCTGTTCGGGGGGCCCTCCCAGTCCACCAATGCGTGGACATCCCATGACGTGGAGGCGATCCACTTGCAGGCCGCGGACAGGCCGTTGCTGCTGGAGCTCACCATGAGCCTGCGGTCGCAGGTGAAGCCAAGATGGCTGTCGAAGTCGTTGAGCAGTGCCATTGCGACGGCGACCACAGCATCCATAGCAGCCATTGTCATGCTCCCGCAGAGGTCATCGCCTGTCCCAATATCAATGACCGGATCCTTCGTGGCTGGAGTCCAGTTGGCCACGAAAAAGGAGTCTCCGTCCGCTGCGTACACCACTTGACCGTTCGAGTCCCTCGAATAGCGACCGGGCAGGGTGAAGGTGATGACCACCATGGGCGGGCCGTCTCTTTCCCCTGTCGATGACGCTCCCGCTGCGAGGCCGTCCGCGAGCGAGAACTGCTTGTCGATACGTGGACGTTCCCCGACGCCATCCACACCGCCCCCGTCCACCAGCAGCACCACACCGTAGGCGGTCTCACCTGTGGGGACCATGAGGTCGATCTGCGTGGGCACGTAGATCCTCATGTAGGTCGAGACGGTCTCGTCGACACCGTCGCGGTCCGCGTCGTAGCGGTAGTCCACCCGGTAGAGGAGGGATGTGTAGGGGACGGGAGTGACCGGGTTCAGGCTGTCGTATGAATCCCTCTGAATGAAAGACGCCGACGAGTCACTACTGGTGAGCGAACTCGGTGGGTACCACAGGGGCGACGGCCCGGCGCCAAGTGTGCCTCTCTCTGAGGGCAGCCCTTGTGGTGGAGGCGGCGGGGCCGGCGTGTTCGTTTCGTCAACGGTTCGGCGGTTTCCGTGCCGTCGTCCGGTGCGCGATGCCGCACCCCTGCCCCTGATCCGATCGCGTAGACCGAACAGGTCCTGCATGGAGCCGATGTTGCTCTGCAGCCGTGTCCCTCGCCCCGCGTGTCCGCCACGAGCGCCAGTGAACAGCGCACGCGCGGCTTCCCGCTGCAAGTCACCGAGGCTCGTCGGCTCCTCAGCACCGCCCTTCGAAACATCGTCCTCGATGCCCAGCAGCTCGCCGTGCCGGCCCTCGAGGCCCTCCTGGCCCGTGACCCGCCAGGTACCGGTGCCGACACCGAGACCGCTGTTCACGCCGCCCATGGCGTCGCTGTCGCCCTTGCCTGCCATGCCTCACCTCCTGCGCGGGTCCAACTGGAATCCCCGGCGGGAACGGAGGCGACGCCCTCACTCCCGACAGGGGATCCCCGAGTCGTCGTCGAGTTCCAGCTCAGGTCCAGAACTTCAAGTGCACACAGAGGCTGAACTTCGCGGACTCCACCGCGCCGCCATCGGACAGCTCGAGCACGAAGCGGAAGTAGCGCCCGAAGTCGGTCCGGGTGGTGTAGGCGCTCGAGACGGTGTAGCCCAGGTTGTTCTG
>CAZHIK010001030.1:0-3578 GCA_964532635.1 uncultured Enterobacterales bacterium | reverse complement strand
GTGACCATCGAGGGCAACGCTTGCGACGCCTACGGCGGAGCGGGCTTCATCTACGACACCAGCTCCACCTGGACGGACACCCTGATCGAGAGCAACAGCGCCAGCGTCACTGCGGGCGGCCTGTACGTCTACTTCGGTGACATCACCATGGACACCGTGACCGTCAGCGACAACGAGTCGGACACGGTGGGCGCGATGTTCGTGGCGGACGCCACCGCCGACCTGACCAGCTGCGAGATCAGCGACAACATCGCCGGCTGGAACGGCGGCTTGTGGGCGGACTTCACCACCATGGACCTGGTGGACACGGTGGTCTCGGGCAATGTCGCGTCCGGCTCCACCACAGCGGTGGGGGGCGGGCTGTTCTGTTGGGGGCTGTCTACGGTCACCTGCACCGGCTCGGGGTCCAACGACGCTGGCATCTGGGGAAACCAGGCTGACGACGACGGCGGCGGCGTCTTCCTCTACGGGTCCAGCTGTTCCCTGACCTCTGACCTCTGCGACTGGACCCAATCCACCGACAACAGTCCCGACGACATCTACGTCACCGCCGCAGGACGAAGCTATGACAGCTACGGCGACGACGCGAGCTTCACCTGTGACGCCACCGGGTGTTCATGACAGACGGCCTCGCTTCCCGCGGGCCTCCCCCTCACCCGCTCCCGTCGACGTAGCGGAGAGGTGTGCCATGCCTCGAGCCTGCCGAAGCCCGATCTGACCTTCTCGGGGACGAGTCCGCTGCTCTCGACACGCACCCCGAGACATGGCGGCACGGAGAACAGGTTCGGCGCCGTACCGGAGGGCACCCGCTTGTACGAGCCATCCCCGGTTGGCGAGCTTCATGGAGCCGCTGCGCAGCCGTTGTAGGTAGTTGCGCCGGCCCGATGGCCCGCAGCGCCGCCGGTTGGCGATCCCGATCCCGATCCCGCGAGCCGATCCCGATCCTGTCCGATCCTGCGAGCCGAACCCGCGAGCCGATCCCGATCCCGATCCCGATCACCTACCCCGACCTCCTCGAAGTCGATCCCGCTACCCCCTCTCCGGGGCTGCGCTCGCCTGCCGCGACCGGCGCTCCCGCGCCTGCTCCGCCCGCCAAGGCTCCGCCGACGCCTTGGCCCCCCAGCCCATCTCCCCGGTGGGGAGAGGGGAGCGGCGAAAAGCCGAAAACGGGCGCTGCTCCCGGGCACAGCCCCGCATACCAGGCGTTCCACCTGCCCCGCCCCCCTATCTGGAGTGGGCGAGCAGGGTCTCGCGCTCACTCGCCCCGTTCGCCCAGCATCGGCACCACCTCATCCGCCACCAGCCGGGCCAGCAGGCGCTGCCCTTCGGGGTCGGGGTGCCCCTGGTCCACGAAGAGCACCTCGTTCATGCTGGGGTTCTGCAGGAACAGGTCGTAGATGGGCTGGGGCAGGTCCGGAGCCACCCAGGCCGGGCGCTGGATCTGATCCTCGGGCTGGCCCAAGCCACCCTCGCCCCCGCCGCGAGCTCCCTCGTGGGTGGGAGCCCAGAAGTCCTGGGGGCCCTCACCCGGCGGCACCGCCGGGGGGATGGGGACGTTCAGGAGCACCTGGCCGGTCTCCTGGTTCAACGCGACGTAGTGGTTGCCCTCGACGGTGAGCAGGTGGCCGCGGCCCTGCTGGGCCTCGCGGAAGGCGGTGGTGGTGCTGATGCCCTTCATGCCCCGCTTGGCCAGCTGCTCCATGATGGCGTCGTCGTGCTCCTCCCAGTAGGTCAGCAGCGGATCGAAGCTGCACACCGGCAGGACCAGCAGCAGTAGCGGCAGCTCCAGGGCCTGCTGGCAGGCGTGGACCTCCGAGACATAGTCGTCGAAGGGCATCACGTGGGTGTCGTGGGGCCGGCGAGCCCACACGATCACATCGGGCTCGAAGTCGGGGGCTACGCGCTGGCACCACATCAGCGAGGTGGTGGACCACACTCCGGGCATCCCCCCGTTGATCACCTCCACCTCGTGGCCCAGCTCCGCCAGCCGCCGCTCGAGCTGCACCGGCCAGGTCTCGTCGTCCTGCACGCCCCAGCCGAAGCTGACGGAGCCCCCGATCACCACGATGCGAGGCACACCCGGTCGCTTGGGCCCGATGTCCTCGCCCCGCAGCCGCTGGGCGTTGGTGTCGAAGGTGAAGGTGAGGGTGGGGAACTCATCGGCAGGGCCGCCGACGATGCGGGCGTTGTCCCGGTTGCTGACGGGGCCCTTGGGGATGATGACCTCCGCATCGCGCAGGTCGGGGAGCAACCAGGGCGCATCGTCGAGCCGCTCCCAGGGCTCCCAGAAGATCTCCGAGTGGATGAGGGATTGGCCGCTGCGGATGAGCGACGCCGTCAGGATCGCTCCGGCGACGATGACGGCTGCACCGAGCCACACCAGGATGCGTGCCTTGCCTCCGGTCATGTCTCCGTCTCCGGCATGTCTAGAACATGGGGTAGATGTGGGGCACGGCCCCACGCTCGCTGGTGAGCAGCGCCCATACCACGATGATGACGGCGACGAGGAGTGCGCCCCCGAGGACCAACAGGATCTCTCGCTTCAGGCCGGACATGCCACCTCGCGCGCCCCAGGGCGCTTCGAACTCAACAGCCTGGTATCACTGGTCGTGGGCGTTGCCAGCCAGCAGGCCTTGGTCTGTGATCTGCGCCAACAGCAGCTCCGCGATGCGCTGGTGACCCTCGGGCGTGGGGTGGCAGTGGTCGAGGAACAGGCGGTCGTCCGGCACGCCGTCGGGGACCAGAGCTGCGAGCATGTCCTCCACGTCCACCAGGGTGACGTGGTCGTGGGCCTGGGCCTGCTGGCGCAGCAGGGCGTTGTGGTGGCTCGTGCCCCGAAGCGGGCAGGCGTCGAGGTCGCGGGCGCGGCGGTAGGACACAGCAGCCTCCTGCGGCCGCTCCAGGGCGTCCAGGGCCTGGGCACGTCGGTAGTGCAGGGCCGAGACCCCGGTGTACTCGGCGAGCAGCGGATCCACCTCGGCCAGCGCGGCCTCCGCCTGGTTCCCATCGATGGCTGCTCCCGCAGACTCTACGGCCTCCGCCACCAGCTCCCGGCCGGTCAGCTCGAGGGGGATGCCGGCGAAGGGTGGCCAGCGCAGGTGCGATGGAACCGTGAGCAGGTACAGGGGCACGCCTGCTGCGCGGGTCAGCTCGACCATGCGGGAGACCCGATCGGAGGTGGTGCCGAGTCGCGCGGGTCGATCGCTGGGATCCTCTCGGCATACCGGGGCCAGGCGAGGGGCCTCGAGCTGTGGGCTGCGGGCTCGCAGCTGCTGCAGGCTCAGTCCGAAGGCCCCCGAGCCCGCTCTGCCCATGAGGCTGCCCACGAGCAGGCGCGTGCGGTAGCGGCCCAGCCAGGTCTGGCGCAGCTGTTGCTCGGCCTCGAAGGCGGCGGCGGTGCGTCGCTCGAGATGCTCCGAGCTGCCGAAGGAAGCGATCACAAGGTCCGGGTCGTGTTCGAGCACTGCCTCGAGCACGGCGAGGGTGCGCTGGGAGGAGAAGCTGCGTCCTCCCATGTTGATCACCTCGCGGCGGGGACCGTTGGGCTGCCCCATCCCTGCCATGGCGGCGGGGTAGGA
>CAZHIK010001029.1:0-3582 GCA_964532635.1 uncultured Enterobacterales bacterium | reverse complement strand
CCGATGTCCGCGACCACATCCCCCGGCTGAATGTCCATGATCGCCTCGAGCTCCTCGCCGCACTCGATGTTCTCGCCAGCCTGGATCGCGAAGGTGGCGGCATCCGGTAGCCCCCGCTGGGCCGCCCTGCCGGTCATGCCAGGCGAGGAGGACAGGAACCTGGACAGGTCCGAGTGCAGCAGCGACCAGTTGGGATGCTCGGCCAGGGCCTGCTCGTAGGCGTCCAAAGCGCCGTCGTCGTCGCCGAAGCCGTGGGCGGTCATGCCGATCTCCCGCAACAGCTGCCGGTCGCCCGGGTGGGTCTCGAGCAGCCCGAAGAGACACGCCCTGGCGTTCTTGTAGGTGAGGTCTTCCAGCTCGGGTCGCTCCACACCCTTGCGGTGGATGTCGCGGATGCCCTGGAGGCACTCGTCCATCGCGCTCCAGAGCTGCCCCTCCTCCGGGGAGGGCGTCGGGGGCGCGTAGTACGGCCCGGTCGGCGCGGTCGGGGTGGGGGGCTGCTCGTACACGTGTTCGGGCTGGAGCTCCGTGGTACAGGCGCAAGCCAGGGCGATGCCGGCGAGCAACGGAAGACGACGCGGGAGCATGGGCACCTGCACACGACGGGGACGGCGGAGGATAACCGACCGACGGACCCGAAGGCGATAGGCGCAACGGACCCGCGCGAGTCGATCACTCGCGTGTGAGCCCGGAGTGGAGGGTGCGCGCACCGCCCAGGGCGACGGCCAGCAGGGTCGAGGTGAGCCCGATCACCAGGCAGGAGGCCGCGATGACTGCGCTCTGCACCCAGCTGGGATCAGAGCCCGCATCGAGCAGCCTCGGAGCGACCGCGAGCAAGGCCGCGCAGCAGCCGCCGAGGACACCGAGTACCAGCAGGCCCCCGTGCTCCAGGAACACCAACCGCGCGATGGCCCCACCGGAGAAGCCCAGGGCTCCGAGCAAGGCGTGCTCGCTGCGACGCTCGGACATGGCGCGCAGGACGAGCACGCCCACCCCCAGGCTCGCCAGCACGATGCCCAGCCCGCCCAGCAGCGCGAACATGGACAGGTAGCTGTGCTCGACGCCGTAGTAGGCGTGGAGCCGTTCAGCGGCGTCCACGACGTCGAGGCCCTGCCTCGAGAAGCGCTCCTCGAGCACCGCCCCCCCGCCCCCGGTGCCCGGAGCATCCAGCAGCAAGGCACGGTAGCCCGCCTCCGACGGGAACCCAGCTGTGAACACCCCCTCGGCGATGACGACGGATCCTTGCAGGATGGACTTGCGCACCGGGACAGCACCCACCAGCCTGACCCGGAAGGGCTGCCCGCGCTCGTCCAGGTACGCGATCTCGTCCCCGTGCACTGGATCCGCCCGCAGCGCCAGGTTCCACAGGGCCGTGTCCTGGTCGCCGGCCAGGCCGGGCACCACCCCGTCGGGAAGCTCCTGCTCCAACAACTCCCAGACCGACGCCTGCTCCCCGCGGGGCTCGAAAGCACGGCGGACGGCCAGGCGCTGGGGATCCACCCCGAGCAGCC
Organism: uncultured Enterobacterales bacterium; assembly: GCA_964532635.1. Lineage (GTDB taxonomy): Bacteria > Myxococcota_A > UBA796 > UBA796 > JAFGLY01 > CALDOK01. The sequence goes on along the minus strand of CAZHIK010001029.1, from coordinate 2,071 downwards.
GCGGTGTCTGGGCCCGGTTGAGGTTGAGGCAGCTGGCGTCGTCTCCCTCCCGAATGCGGAGGGGGACGAGCCCCTGGGAGCCGCCGCTCGAGGCCGGGTGAGCCGAGGGGTCCGACGGGATGGCCAGCTCCAGCGCATCGACGGGCAGGGGCAGCACCGCCTCGGCGTAGGCACCGAAGCCACCGGTGCCCGACCATGACGGTCCGACGAGCACCGAAGGGCCCCCCGCCATGAACGCCACCGCCACCACGATGAACGCTCCGCTGGCGAACAGGCCCACCACCCCCAGGCTGCGCCACCACCTGCGGACGGCGTTGCGCAAAGCGAGCGCAACGAGGGAAGGTACACCCCGCCCGGGAGCCTCCCCCCGGTGCAGCAGCGCAGTCACCGCACCGAGGAAGCACAGCAGGAGCAGGACGCCCGCCGCGAAGAAGGGGAGCGCATCCTCACCGCGATGTCCACCCACGCCGACCAGGGTGCAGAGTCCGGCCCCCAGGCCCGCTGCGAGGGCGGTCGCGCCCCCCAACCTGCCGCGCTGGGAGAGCGGAGCCTGCTCGGGCGGGACCGAAGCCAACAGAGCCCGGGGCTCCGATCCCCACAGCCGCCACAGGGTGAGGGCGATGGCCGCGCCAGCGCACAGCACGGCCAGCACCGCGCCCAGGGCCAGGTCGCTGATGGAGCCGTGATAGACGACGGGGGTGCTGGCCACCGCGTCACGCCAGAGCCCGCCGAGCCCCGCGAGCAGGGCGCGCGCGTAGAGGCTTCCACACAGGCTGCCCGCGGCGGCCCCGCCCGCGGTGACCAGCGCGCCCTCGGCGAACAGGATGGCGGCGACGCGCCGCGAGGAGAAACCCAGCGCGCCCAGGGTGCCGATCTCGGTCCGACGCTGCTGGATGGAGAAGGCGTGCAGCATGGCGGTGAGCGCCATGGCCGCCGTGATGATGAACAGGCTCATCCCCAAGAACAGGCCGCCGAAGTCGATGGCGTTGTCCACCGCGCGCTGTGCGATGTCGGCCACGGGCCGAAGGGACAAGCCCAGGTCCCCTGGCCGGACCGGAACGTCGACCAGCGAAGGATGGCCGGAGTCGCTCGCAGGGAAGCGCACGGCCATCGCGTCGCCCCAGCGGGTGGAGAACATCTGCCGTCCCGCCGCGAGGGTGACGAAGGCCTTGGGGGTCTGCCGATAGCGGCTCCAGTAGCGCTGGTTGGCTTCGTGCTCGAGCTTGTCCTGGTCCATGGGCAGGCCGATGTCCCAGTCGCCACAGCTGTCCACATCCGTCAGGCCCGGGAAGCCGGGGACGGCGTGCCGCTCGGCGCTGATCCCCTCCATCTGCACGACGCTGTGGACCGCGAAGGAGCGCGCCGCTGTGGCGTAGCTTCCGTCGGCACCGGGAATGGAGTAGCTCAGCTCGACCTCGTCCCCCGGGCCCAGGCCCAGCTCCTCCGCCGCCCAGGCGCTGAGGACGATCTCGTCATCCCCCATGCCCGCAGGCACCGGCCCCGCCGAACCGTCGGTGGAGGGAGAGAGCGCCACGACGAACGAGTAGGGAAGCTCCCTCCGGCCCCCCTCCCCCCGGCTGGACAGCGCGTCCACCAGCCAGGTCAGGCTGCCTGCGGCACCAGGCAGAGAGAGCGCCTCCTCGGCCACAGCGGGATCGAGGAAGACCCGCTCGGACTCGAGCTGGACGAAGGGAGCCCCGGGGATCTCCCGCAGGGCGTAGCCCGCGTGGCCGAGCTCGAAGGCTCGGTCCAGCGCGCCCACGAGGCGATCATGCTCGATGTCCGCTCCGGGAACCCCGGCGAGCACGAGGTTCGCGACCCCAGGTCGCTCGAGCGCATCCTGCAGCCAGCCCAGGTCCACGAAGGCGTTGGCCGGGGGGATCTGCTCCGCGCGCAGGTTGAGATCACCGAAGTCCTCCACCGAGACGATGGCCGTGACGGTGAAGCTACCCAGGCGCGTGAGCTGCTCGCTCCTGGCCGAGAGCGGCGCGTCCACGGACATTCCGGTGGCCGTCGAGATGCGAATGCCGACGGTGTCGTATTCTCGGAAGGTTCCGCGCTGGTAACGCTG
>CAZHIK010001028.1:0-3587 GCA_964532635.1 uncultured Enterobacterales bacterium | reverse complement strand
ACCGAGACGTGCCGCAAGGGAGCGACTCGCAGCTCCCCGCGGCCGACGAGCTTGGCGTCGCCCACGGCCAGGTCGGCGGGCATGGAGCGCAAGCTGTTCACGCCGCCCAGGACCTGGAGCCGGTGCTCCACCTCACCCCAGCTGCGGCCAGCGCGGGCTTCACCGGCCAACGCGATGCGCGGGTGGGGCGAGGTGACCCCGCCAGCGGTCATGCTCAGGCCCGCCCAGCGCTGAGGGCTGGCCGGCACGAAGCCACCGTGACCGCTGACCACAAAGCGGTGCCCACGGAGGGGGAAGAGCCAGTCCACCTGGGTGTCCCAGACGAAGGTCGCGCCGGCATCCGCCGCCCAGCGGCCACGGTCGGTGGGGCGGAAGTCGGGGTCGAGCAGGGAGCCCGAGGCGTAGACGTACAGCCGATAGGGCCGCCAGCGGCGGTCCTGGAGCGGGCCCCAGCTGTGCCCCACCGCCGCCTGGGCACCGATCTCGTCCACCTCGTCCCGGAACAGGTAGCTGTCGTAGTACCAGCGGGTGTCGTGCTGGCGCCGGAAGCGCAGGGCCAGGTAGCCCTCGAGGCGGCCGGAGCTGAGGTTCCAGACGGTGGGGAAAGCCGAGACCACGGTGGTCCAGCGGCTGGGCCAGCGGTCGTCGGCGCGGTCGGTCTGGCGCAGCAGGCCGTCGGGATCGAGGGTGACCTTCTCCGGAGCCCGCTCGGGGAACAGGCTGGCCTTCCTGGAGCCGGCGCCCATCGAAACGACCATGCGCTCGTCGTCCATCTGGACCACCAGGTACTCCCGGGGCGCAGAGGCCGGTGACTCGCGCAGAATGACGCATCCCTGCGTGTTTGGCACGATGCTGTAGTTCTGCTCGTAGACCAGTAACTCCTGCCCGTGCAGCCACGGAGGCGCAGGCTCGCCGGACAGGAGCCCCGAGGCGACCAGCCCGACCTGCTCTCCGACGGCCTCGGCTCGCCCCACCGCCACTGCCCCCGGCAGGCGAGGATCGAGCACCTCGAGCAGGTCGTCGGCGACCGCGTCGCCCGGCCAGGGCTCCCCCATCACCTCGCTGACGTAGGGGACGGAGCCCGAGTAGAGCATCTCGTCGATCTGGGGCAGCCAGGAAAACCAGCGCAGCAGACCTTGGGCCGTGGGAATCCGCTCCATGGCCTCGGCGGTCGAGGCCGCTGCGACGAAGCTACGCTCGCGCTGGGAGGGAAGCCGATCCGACAACCCGGCCTCCAGCAGCCCCTGCGTGACCGTTCCCTGGTGCAGGTGCTTCAAGCCCGGGTTGACCCGGAAGGCCCGAGACGACAGGAACAGCAGCCCTGGTGAGGGCCGCACCAGCCTCCGCATCTGGGGGGCGTCCACCACGACCGCCTGCAACGGTACCTGCTCTGGCCAGGCGGCCTCCAGGCTGCGCTGCACCCAACGCTGGCGCGCCCGGGTGAAGCCGTGTCGCGACAGCAGGGTCACGCTCCCCAGCTCGGTGTCCAGGCGCTCGATCGCACCCTCGGGGATCACGGCCAGCCCGACCCGCTCCCCCTGGCCGTGCCAGCGCAGCAGGCCGTCACCCGCCACATTGCCCACCGCGCCCACCATCCCCTGAGGTAGGTGCACATCCACGGACCACTCGGCCTCGAGCACCCCACCTGCGCTGTCAACGGGCACGGGGTACCAGCCCCCAGGGAGGAACAGCCCGTGCCGGGGCACCCGCCCGATCCCGTAGCGATCGGGAATCGGAGCCACGAAGTCGACACAGGGCCCTTCCGCCGGGCTCCAGCTCACGCCCCCCTCGGACGGTCCCCACGGCCATGTCCGCAGCGCGCTGCGGTCGTCCGGGGGCTCGGGCAGCGCCCCCAGGTAGTCCTCGAAGCCCGCCGGAGCCTCACCCTCCCAGCACAGCGTTCCGTCCAGGTGGTCCAGCCGCGGGTACACCACGGCCTCGATGGCGAAGTGGGGCTGCGCCTGGACAGCGCCCGCCCACAGGAGCGCGCAGAAGGTGAACGTAGGGGAGCACTTCATGTGCTCCCGCCGTGCCGAGCCCTGCAGACGCTACGGGAGGGGGTGAACCCCTCCCCTACATTAGCGTTCATCACTAGTAGACGAATCCCAGCCCACCGTTGATGGACGCCAGCTGGCCCGGGGCGTACTGCACCGACATGCGCAGCTGCACCGATCCGGACAGCACGCGGAAGCCGCCGCCCAGGGCGAAGTGGCGCAAGTCTTCGGTGAAGCCCTCGCCCTTGCTGAAGCCGGAGATGCGGCCGATGCCGAGGTCTTCCTGGAGCGACTCGTCGACCCGCGGAGCGGCGTGGACGATCACCTGTCCCACACCCAGGAAGGGGCTGAACTGGGCCTGGTTGATGCCCACCAGGGTGCCGAAGGGCAGGGTGTACCCAATGGTGGCCGAGTAGTCCAGGGCCCCCAGCTCGAGCTCGTTGTTGCCCACGTAGCCGGAGTAGCCCACCTGGATGCTCAGGTCGGGGATGGGGTGGTAGCCTTCCCACAGGCCCCAGCGACCGTAGCCGGAGAAGATGGTCTGGCGGGAGAACGCGATGTAGCCCAGGTTGCCACCGATCTCGAGGGACAGGGGCAGGCCCTTGCGGGCGTTGAGCCAGGGGATCCACATGACCGCGTTGGGCGAGCCATCTTCGTGGACCCGGGCCCAGGACGAGGGCTGACCGGAGCTGCCTTCCTTGGTGTCGATGAAGGCGACGGTGGAGGAGACACCCACGTCGAAGCCGAACACGCCCAGGGTCTCCCCAGGGGCGATGGGCTTGTTGGAGATAGCCAGGCCCAGCTGGTTGACGACGGACTCGTAGGCGTCGGCCGCCACGGCGTCGTCGACGGGAGAGCCGTTCCAGGTGCCCAGGTTGGACAGCACCACGTCTTCGGCGGCGAAGGCGGAGCCGCTGAAGCACAGGGCGGCGAGGCCGAAGCCGGCGGTTGTGGTCAAAGGCCGATGCATGGCACTCCTCGCGGGGAAGGCGTCCCGGGAATCCTACCCGGCGGTCCTGCCCGCATCAAGCGGAGTGTCGCCTGTGGGGAACACTCCCTACAGGTAGCCCAGCGCCTGCAGCTGCTGGATGGCTTCCGGATCCGTGCCCACGTCCTTCTGGATCTCGGCGATGGCGTCCAGGAAGACCTTCTCGTCGACGGGGAAGCGCTTCTTGCCGTTGTCGAGCATGGTGATGGCGTCGGGGGTGCCCCCGGCCTTGCGCAGCTCGGCCGCGGTGGAGACGTAGAGGTTGGTCTTGACCTGGGCGCTGTATTCACCGGCCAGCTGCTCGAGCAGGGCCACCGCCTGGGAGCCCTGGTTGCTGCGGGCCATGGCCTGCAGCTTGATCTGCTGGCTCTGCCAGATCAGGGGCTTGTCGTCAGCGGCCATGCCGATGGCCCGGTCGGCCTCGGTGATGGCGGTGGGGTAGTCGGCGGCGTCGAGGGCGGCCTGCGCGGCTTCCCTGACGTCGGTGGCCTTCTCACCGCAGCCGATGGCCAGGGCGGCGACGAGCACGATCGAGGCGAGTCGGAATACATCGGAATCACCGGGAGGTTCGAGCGCGAGGCTGATAACCGACCCTCGAGCAGGTA
>CAZHIK010001027.1:0-3589 GCA_964532635.1 uncultured Enterobacterales bacterium | reverse complement strand
CTGGTGCCGGGCCTGCTGGCGGGGCCCCTTGGGGTGGTGGACGGCCTGGCCCTGGCGTCTTGGCTGGGGCTCGCGCTGCTGGGCGCCGGGCTGTACGCCTGGGGCCGGGCCCTGCACGGCCGCCTGGCGGGGTTGTCCGCGGCACTGCTGGCCCTGGGCCTGCCCCCCCTCGCCATGGCGCCCCGCGTGCTGAGCTTCTACCCCCTGATCGCCGCGTTGCTGGTGTGGGCGGCTGCTGGCGCGGCTTGGGCCCTGCGCGGCCGGGGCCTGCTGGCTCTGGGCTTGGCAGGGGCGGGGGTGGGGCTGGCGCTGCTGGCTGACGGGATTGGTCTGATCTGGGCCCTGCCCTGCGGGCTGGCGGTGGTGGTCGCGGCACTGCGCGCCCCCCGCGGTCGCTGGCCCCTGCGGCTGGCTGTGGCCCTGCTGCCCCTGGTGATCTCGTTCGGGGTCGGGCGCTGGGCCTATGCCCCCACCCACCCCCTCGAGCTGCAGCTGAGCATCATGGTGCGCACCAACCAGGGCGCGGGACCGGGGGCACCTCCCACCGTGGCCGAAGGGGGCTACCGCTGGGGCTGGAGCAACCCCGCCGCCGTACCGGCCACCCTGTGGCGGGTCTGGAAGGACTCCCGTGCAGCCGGACAGCTCCTGCAGCACCAGCAGGACCAAGCCCGCTCGGCCTACGTCACGCCCTGGCTGCCCCTGCTGGCGGCCGCGCTGTTGCCTGCGGCCCTGGCTCTGTGGCGTCGGCCCTGGCGTGCCCTGGCCCTGGTGCTGGGCTGTCTACCCTTCGCCGCGATGCTGCAGCGGGCGACCAGCATGGAGACCAACCTGCGCTTCCTGCTGATCGCCACCCCCTTCGTGCCGCTGGTGCTTGGTCTGGTGTTCGCCTGGGCCCTCGAGGGTGGGCGGAACGGCGCGGAGGCCGGGCCAGCGCAGGCGGGCTGGGTCCGCGCTCTGCGGCCGGTCCTCGCCTTGGGGTTGGTGGTGGTGCTGCTGGCGGTGGGGCTCACCCCCCTGTCGCCCCACTGGGCGGGGCACAGCGCCTTCCATGCCGTCAACGACGCCCCCAGCGCGATGCAGTTCGCCCGCACGGGCCAGCGGCGGCCCAACCCGGTGGTGCCGGCCTGTGTCGAAGCCCTGAAGCGGGACGCCGAGCGAGGGGTGCCGGCCGAGAGTCGGCTCTACGGTTCCCTGGTTCCCTAGGGGAGCTACCAGCCAGCCAGCCAGTCCGCCAGGGCGTCGTAGCCCACCTCGTCCCGGTACAGGCAGTAGTGGGGATCGTAGCCGCTGACCTCGCAGTCGATGCGCTCGACCTCGGTGAGGGCCTGCTCGAGGGCGTACGTGGAGGAGTTGGGGACCTGCAGGTCGCCCACGCCCATCAGGATGGTCGTCGGGGTGTGGATGTGGGGGGCGGTGGACAGGGCATCGGCCGGGTCCATCATCCACTGGGCCAGGTTCATCACCGGGTGCAGCCGGTCCACGTGGTCCCAGGCTTCGGGGTCCAGGCCCAGCATCGCGCCGATGACGGCGTCGGCGCTCGGGTCTTCGGGGAGGTCTTCGCCGGCCAGCTCGAACAGCTGCTCGAGGATGCTGGGGGCCACATCGGCGAAGATCTCGGTCTCCAGGAAGTAGCTGGCGTAGCCGCCCCCGGAGCCGGAGAGGAAGGCCGCTTGCCAGGTGTGCGGGTCCATGGCCAGGCCCAGGTTGGCGGTGTTGGCACCCAGGGAGTGGCCGATGCGGCCGATGCGGGTGGGGTCCACGCTGCCGGCGGGCAGCGCGTCGTTCAACCCCTGCTCCACGAAGCGCAGCAGCACGTGGCCGTCCAGGGCCGTCTGGCGCAGGTTGTCGCGGAAGGCGGTGAGGTTCACCAGGTTGTAGAAGCCCAGGTAGTCGTCGAAGCCCTCGTCGATCAGAGGATAGCGGGTGCCGTACAGCGCGGCGTCCCGGCAAGCCAGGCCCACCCCGGCGGCGGCGAAGCGCTCGGCGATCTGGCGCCCTTCGTCGTAGACGCTGCCCCGCTGCACGCAGTTGTAGGCGTGGCCCGAGGTGCCGTGGTCCCACAGCACGATGGGCACCTCGGTCATGGGCTGGCTGTCGGAGTCGCGTGGGAGCGCGATCACCACCCGCATGGGCTCGGCCTCGGGTTCGCTGAGCAGCGCGCCGGCTTCGAAGTCCATCCAGCCCGTGTACTCGGTGGTGTCGGTGATGTGGCCCAAGCCGGGGTTCATGTAGGGACGCTCTGCCAGACCCTGGTAGTTCCAGGTCTCGAGCTCCGTCTCCCAGACCACCATGGGCCAGTCATCGCCCAGAGCGTGTTGGTGGATGCCATAGCTGCCACTGCGTGGAATGAGCTCGGCGGTGTTCTCGCCACCGCTGGCGAAGACCGCCGTGGCCAGGGTGGAGGGCTGCCCGGAGCTGGTGGTGCCCTGCTCGTAGTCCAGCACATCCACCTGTTCGAGGCTCACGCCGCTCCAGTCGCCGATGCGGGCGTCCACGTCCTCCGCCAGCAGCGCCAGCTGGCCGGCGGCGTCCTGGACCGTGAAGACCGTGGCCACCGCTGGAGCTGCGCTCACCCCAGCCATCAGCAGGGCCGGGGCCACGCCGTCGGGTAGGACGTAGTCGGCGGGGGCTCGCACGCCGGCGGAGCGCATCACCACGGCCGCGTAGCGCTCGCCAGAGCGCATGGGGAAGCCCCGCTGGGGGGCCAGGGCCAGGGTGTTGTCGTCGTAGAAGGGATCGCCGTGGTCTTCGGCCACAAAGCGCAGCTCGAGGGGGGTGAGGCCCCCGTCGCGCAGGGACACCAGCAGCACGGGATCGTTCGCCCGTCCGGAGGTGTCGGTGGGCAGCTCCAGCGGGCCCTCGAAGCGGAAGTAGGCCGCGCCGTTGTTGGAGAAGCCCTGAACGGTCATGCCCACCCGGGCCACCCAGCCGTTGACCACACCGAGCAGCAGGCCCTCGGCTTCGGGGAAGCCGTCGAGCAGCGGGTTGCCCTGGGCGTCGAGCATGTCGTCGCTGGGGAAGGGCAGGTCGAAGAAGTGCTCGGGGCGGTCCGGATCGACGATGGCCAGGACACCGCTGTGATCCGTGGGCTGCTGGGGAACACAGGCGGCGAGCACCACGACGGAGACGAGGATGGTTGTGCGCATGGGCGATCCACGTAGCGGCGTGGACCGACGGGCGCATGGCCGGACGGCCCGTCGATACTATGGATTCGCCGGCACCATGCGCGTGGTCTCGTCCCACTCGGCGACGAAGAAGTCCACGCGGCGGTTCTTGGACCAGGCAGCTTCGTTGTTGCCCTTGACCAAGGGCCTGGACTCGCCGAAGCCATCGCTCTGCAGCCGCTCGGGCGCCACGCCCTTGCCCTCCAGGTAGGCCAGCACCGAGGCGGCGCGGTCCTTGGACAGCTGGAGGTTGTACGAGGCGTTGCCGCGGCTGTCGGTGTGGCCTTCGATGCTCAGGCGCAAGACCTGTGGGTTGTCCAGCATCACCTGGGCCACCTCGTCCAGCAGCGGGAAGCTCTCGGGCTTGATGGTGGCCTTGGCGGTGTCGAAGAACACCTCGCCCTTGATCTCGATCTTGTCGAGGG
>CAZHIK010001026.1:0-3590 GCA_964532635.1 uncultured Enterobacterales bacterium | reverse complement strand
GTGGGCGTACCACCTGCGCAACATCTTCGAAGACAGCCTCCGAGGCACCGGCGCTCGGGTGGTCAGCTCATCGCTCGCAGCTACATCATGGATGCGCAGTGGACCCGCACGTGGCGATCGATAGCGGGCCCCTTCGAGGCTGTGCAGCCCGGGGTGATCGGCGCTGGGCCGGTATCTCAGCTCGCAGAGGATGACCTCGTAGGGGCTCACGTGGACGTCGTGGAGCGTCGCTGCGCGCCCGACCGCTCGGGCCAGCGCCAGGTAGGACTCGACGCGGGCTCGATCGAGGATCATGCGATGCCGCTCCGCGCCCGGTGGTGGGCCGCCAAGGCTGCCCGGTCGAGCTTGCCGCGCCCACTGCGGGGGATGCGCTCGATGGGGTGGACGTGCCGGGGCAGCATGTAGAACGGCAGCGCCCCCTTGAGCTCGGAACGGACCTCCGCGGCGCTCCTGCCTCCCTTCAACACCACGTAGGCCACCAGCTCGTCGACGCCTGTGCGCGCCGCGGTGACCACCAGCACGCCGGCCTCCTCGACCCCCTCGATGGCGGTCAGGGCGCTCTCGACGTCCCCGAGCTCCAGGCGATAGCCCATGACCTTGACCTGATCGTCCATGCGCCCCATGAAGACGTGGGTGCCGTCGGGGAGCCGTCGGGCCAGATCGCCGGTGAGGTACATGCGCTGGCCGGGCCTCCAGGGATCGTCCATGAACACCCGGGCGGTGCGCTCGGGATCGTTCAGGTAGCCCAGTGCGGTGCAGACGCTGCTCAGGGCGATCTCCCCCACCTCACCCTCGGCTACGGGCCGCCGGTCCTGTCCCAGCAGGTAGACGGCGGTGTTTTCCCGCGGGATGCCGATGGGGATCCGCTCGTCCACCGCGGGGGCCCTGGTCACTCGGTGGTACAGCGAGGCCCCGGTACTCTCGGTTGGACCGAAGAAGTTGTAGAACACCTTGCCGGGGAAGGTGAGCATCCAGTCGCGCAGGTACTTGGCTGGCATCGACTCCCCCCCGAACAGCACCAGCCGCATGTCCGGCAGGCGGTCCGGACCGATGGCCCCGGTGCGGCTGAGGTAGGTGAGCAGTGAGGACACGCCCTTCCAGACGGTGGTCCGCTCCCCCTCGGCGAACTTCAAGAGCAGCTTGGGGAACATCAGGACGCTCTCGTTGGCGATGCACAGCGTGGCGCCGGCGTCCAGGGCGCAGAAGATGTCGAACAGCGACATGTCGAAGTAGAACGGCGCGGTGCTCAGGACGCGGTCTTCGGGGGTGATGCCGACACGCTCCACGGCCCAGGATGCGTAGGCGTGCACGTTGCGGTGGCTGAGCATCACACCCTTGGGACGACCCGTGGAGCCCGATGTATACAGCACCGTGGCCAGCGCGTCCTGGGAGCCGCCCAGAAACTCCCACGCCGACAACGGCTCGGCCTGGGCGGCCGCTCGGAGCGAGGCATCCACGACCAGCACCGGAGCGTCCAGCCCTCGGATGCCCTCGTCACTCGTCAGAGCGTCGGCCACCTTGTCGTCGCAGAGCACGGCCGCAGGGGTGCAGTCGTCCACGATCCAACGCCGCCGCGCGGCCGGCGTGCGGACCTCGAGGGGGACGCTCACCGCGCCCGCCCGCAGCACGCCGAGCGTGGCCGCCAGGGTCCACACCGAGCGCTTCATGCAGACCAGCACCGTGGCCCCACGCCTCACGCCGCGGCGCTCGAGCATGCGGGCGACGTGGCTCACTGCAGCGTCAAGTTCGCTGTAGCTCAGGCGGTGCCTGCCGTCGGTCACGGCCTCCGCGTCGGGGCGCAGTGCCGCATGACGGGCGACGAGGTCGTCGAGCCGAGTCACGTCAGAGCCCGAGCAGCTTGCTGATGATGACGGTGTTGAGCTCCACCGTGCCCGAGTAGATGGTGGACGCCACGCTGTCACGCAGCTCCCGCTCCACCTGGGTCTCGGTCATGTAGCCGGAGGCACCGAAGATCTGCACGGCGTCGAGCGCCGCGCTGCGCAAGCTCTCGCTGGCGAAGACCTTGATGGTGGAGGCCTCGAGCGTCGAACGCTTGCCGCGGTCCTCGAGCGTCGCGGCCTTGTAGACCATCAGCCGAGCGAGCTCGAGGTTCATCTTCATGCGCGCGATCTTGCTGGACACCGCCTGGTTCTTGCCGATGGGCTGGCCGAACTGCTGGCGCTGCTTGGCGTAGGCGACGCAGTCCTCGACGAGGCGGGCCAGCGAACCCAAGTGACAGGCGCCGAAGACGATGCGCTCCCAGTCCATGGTCTTGGTGAAGATGATGGAGCCCTGGCCTTCCTTGCCCACCAGGTTGCCGGCAGGAACCCGGCAGCCCTCGAAGTGAAGCTCAGAGTTCAGCAGGGTGCGCAGGCCCATCTTCGAGAACGCGCTGCCCGAGGAGTAGCCATCTCGATCCCGCTCCACGAGCAGCATGGAGTGGGCGCCGAAACCCCTGCGCTTCGGGTTGGTGACGGCGAGCACCAGGATCAGGTCGGCCACCGGACCGTTCGAGACGAACATCTTGGCGCCGTCGATCACGTAGTCGTCGCCGTCGCGCAGGGCGCGGGTGCGCATGGAGAAGACGTCGGAGCCCGAGTCGGCTTCCGTGGCTCCCTGTGCGAGGATCTTCTCGCCGCTGCAGACCGCCGGCAGGTGGCGCTCCTTGAGCTGTTGCGAGCCGAAGCGCTCGAGTGCCCGGCCGCTGACCAGGTGCGCCAGCAGGGCGTGCACGAGCCCGGAGTCCCGACAGGCGTAGGCCAGGGCCTCCACCGCGATGACCGTGGAGAGGTGATCGTAGCCCGAGCCGCCGTACTGCTCCGGGAACGGCAGCGCGCACAGGCCCAGCTCGGCACAGGCGCGCCAGGACTCGACGGGGAAGCGCTCGGCCTGGTCGCCCTCGATGAGCCCTCGGTTGAGCTCCCTGCGGGAGAACCGGACGATGGAGTCGCGCAGCTGCTCTTGTTGTTGGGTGTAGGAAAAGTCCATCGTCACGGCTCCCGGCCGCTACCCGAGGTAGCCGCTCACGGTCCCCGCGATGGCCGCCACGGTCTCGAAGTTGTCGGGCTCGATGTCCTCGGCCGGGATCTCCACCCCGTATTCCTGCTCCAGGAACTCGAGCAGGGTCATGATGCCGAAGGAGTCGAGGATTCCGCTGTCGAGCAGGGAGTCTTCGTCGTCGAGATCGTTGACGTCGATCTCGGGTGCGAGTTCGCTGCAGATGAAGCGCTTGATCGAACTCGACAGGTCGCTCGAGGCTGCCATCGGGTTCTCCTGGGGCGAGGGTGGTGGTCCCTGGGGATACCACACCCTCCGGTCCGCGGACAAGCCGTGGTGCGCGCCTAGTCCTTGCGATGGACCAGCCTGTCGAGCAGCGCCATGATCTCCCGCGCCACGCGATCGTGGCTGAAGCGTTCGTAGGCCCGCTGCTTGGCGGCACCGCCCATGCGGGCTCGCAGCGCCGGATCGTCGGCCAGGGCCGCGATGCCGTCGGCCATGGCGGGCACGTCGCCCACGGGGACCACCGTGCCGCAGTCGTCGCCCAGCAGCAGCGCCGTGCCCTCGGTGAGGGTGGCGACGCAGGGCAGCCC
>CAZHIK010001025.1:0-3591 GCA_964532635.1 uncultured Enterobacterales bacterium | reverse complement strand
ATCTTCACGTCGCCGTGATCATCCAGCTCGGCCTTGATGACGCCGGACTCCATCATCTCGAACCACAGGTCGTTGCCTTCGCGGGTGCGCTCGCCCACGCCGCCGAACACGGACTTGCCGCCGTGCTTGAGGCCGACGTTGTTGATCAGCTCCATGATGAGCACGGTCTTGCCGACGCCGGCGCCGCCGAACAGGCCGATCTTGCCACCGCGGGAGTAGGGCGCGAGCAGGTCGACGACCTTGATGCCGGTCTCGAACATCTCGGACTCGGTGGACTGCTCGGTGAAGCCCGGGGGCTGCCGGTGGATGGGCAGGGTCATCTTGGCGCCGACGGGCCCCAGGTCGTCAACCGGATCGCCGGTGACGTTGATGATGCGACCGAGGACCTCGGGGCCCACCGGCATGGCGATGGGGCCGCCCGTGTCGCGGGCCTTCTGGCCGCGGACCAGGCCGTCGGTGGTGTCCATGGCGATGCAGCGCACCATGTTCTCGCCCATGTGGAGGGCGACTTCGACGGTCAGGTTCTCTTCCTGATCGTTGATGGTTGCGTTGGTGAGCTTGAGGGCGGTGAGCATGGTGGGGAGCTTGCCCGGAGGGAACTCCACGTCCACGACAGGCCCCATGACCTGCTTGATGACACCGTAGCTGGCTTCGGTTTCGGGGGTGGACATCCAGCGACTCCTAGAGGGCTTCGGCGCCGGAGACGATCTCGATGAGTTCCTTCGTGATCGCGGCCTGGCGGGCCCGGTTGTACTGCAAGGTGAGGTTTCCGATGATGTCGGTGGCGTTGCGAGTGGCGCTGTCCATGGCGGTCATGCGCGCCGCTTGCTCGCCGGCTTCGGTCTCGAGCATGGCCTGCAGCAGCACCGTGTCGAGGTACAGCGGCAGCAGGGCGGCCAAGATGGCTTCTCCGCGAGGCTCGTAGCGGTAGTCACCCGCGGCTCCGTCGGCTTTGTCGGCGCCGTCGTCACGAACCGAGATGGGCAGCATCTCGAACGCGGTGGGGCGCTGGGTCATGGTGGAGACGAAGCGGTTGAAGACCAGCTGCACCTGATCGGTGCCCTGGTCGACGTAGGCCACGCGGAGCTTCGATCCGAGCATGGCCGCGGTCGCCGCGAACTCCTTGGGATCGACGTCGATGTGGCTCTCGGTCACGGGGTAGCCGCGCTTGACCAGGTAGTCTCGCGCTTTCTTGCCCACTGTGATGATGGAGACCTCGCGGCCTTCGGCCTGGAGCTCTCGAACGCGCCGTTCGGTGTCGCGGAGCAGGTTGGAGTTGAAGCCACCGCACAGCCCGCGATCGCTGGTGAAGACCACCAGCAGCACGGACTGCACTTCGTCGCGGCGCTCGAGCAGGGGCAGCTCGGCGTCGGGGGAGGCTTCGGCCACCCGGCCCAGGACCTTGGTGAGGGATTCCTGGTAGGGGCGGGCGGCCTGAGCGTTTTCGGTGGCGCGGCGGAGCTTGGCTCCGGCCACCAGCTTCATGGCGGCGGTGATCTGTCGGGTGTTCTTGACCGACGAGATTCGGCGCCGGATGTCTTGGAGGCTCGCCACGTGGGTCCTCTGGGAGAGGGTTGGGAAGAGGCGTCGCGGCGGCTACGCCACCGGGTGCCAGCTGTCCTTGTAGGCCTTCATGGCCGCGACCATGCGTTCCTTCAGGTCGTTCTTCTTGAAGGTCTGCACGGTGGCCAGCTCGTCGAGCAGGGCCTTCTGCTTGGACCGGAAGTGGGCCGTGAGATCCTCGAGGAAGGGACCGACGTGCTCCAGCTCGAGGTCATCGACGATGCCTTCGGTGCCCGCGAGGATCTGCAGGACCTGGATCTGGACCGCCTGGGGTACGTACTGGCCCTGCTTGAGGATCTCGGTGAGCCGCGCGCCACGGGTGAGCTGGCGCTTGGTGGCGGCGTCGAGATCGGAGCCGAACTGGGCGAATGCCGCCAGCTCGCGGTACTGGGCCAGGGTGAGGCGCAGGGCGCCGGCGATCTGCTTCATGGCGGGAATCTGCGCGTTGCCACCGACACGGGACACGGAGATACCGGCGTTGACGGCCGGGCGCTGGCCAGCGTTGAAGAGGTCGGACTCGAGGAAGATCTGACCGTCGGTGATGGAGATGACGTTGGTGGGGATGTAGGCCGAGACGTCGCCGGCCTGGGTCTCGATGATGGGCAGCGAGGTCAGGGAGCCGCCGCCTTCGCGGTCGGACATCTTGGCCGCGCGCTCGAGCAGGCGGGAGTGCAGGTAGAAGACGTCGCCGGGGTAGGCTTCGCGGCCGGGGGGACGCCGCAGCAGCAGAGAGAGCTGGCGGTAGGCCACGGCCTGCTTGGACAGGTCGTCGTAGACGTTCAGGGCGTGCATCCCATTGTCGCGGAAGTACTCGCCGATGGTGGCGCCGGTGAACGGAGCCAGGAACTGCAGCGGAGCAGGGGCGGAGGCCGGCGCGGAGACCACGCAGGTGTACTCCATGGCGCCTTCCTTCTGCAGCCGATCGACCACCTGGGCGACGGTGGACTGCTTCTGGCCGATGGCCACGTAGATGCAGTGCATCTTCCAGCGCGGGTCGTCCTTGTACTGCAGCTGGTTGATGATGGTGTCTACCGCCAGCGCGGTCTTGCCGGTCTGGCGGTCGCCGATGATGAGCTCGCGCTGACCGCGGCCGACCGGGGTCATGGAATCGACGGCCTTGATGCCGGTCTGCAGCGGCTCGTAGACCGAGCGGCGCTTGACGATGCCAGGGGCCTTGAGCTCGACAGAGCGCATGTTGTCGGTGGGCAGGGGATCGCCGCCATCCAGCGGGCGCCCCAGGGGGTCGATGACGCGGCCCATGCAAGCGGGGCCCACGGGCACGGACACGATGCGCCCGGTGCGCTTGACCTGGTCGCCCTCGCGGATGAGGCGGTCGTCGCCCATCAGGGCCACACCGACGTTGTCTTCTTCGAGGTTCAGGGCCATACCCATCAGGCCGCCCGGGAACTCGAGCAGCTCGCCGGCCATGCAGTTTGCCAAGCCGTAGACACGGGCGATGCCGTCACCGACGGTGAGCACGGTGCCGGTCTCGAGCACCTGGACCCGGGACTCGTAGTCACGGATCTGCTGCTTGAGGATCTGGCTGATTTCGTCTGCGCGAAGGTCCATGGATGCTCCAACGCGGCCGTGTCGGGGGCCGCGGAACGACTATGCTTCGAGGGTTTCGTCTCGAGAATGGGAGAGGGTGTGCTCGAGCTGGGTGAGCCGGGAGCGGAGGCTGGCGTCGTAGACGGTGCCCCCGATCTCGACCACCAGGCCGGCCAGCAGCGAAGGGTCTCGAACGTTGGTGATGACCACGTCGCGGCCGGTGGCTTTCGCCAGGGAGGCCCGGATGTCGGCCATCAGCTCGGCGGAGAGCGGGGTGGCGGTTGTGACCCTGGCCCGCACGCGGCCGGCGCGGCGGTCGGCCTGCTCGTTGTAGGCCTGGACCACCAGGGGCAGCCAGGCGAAGCGGTTCTTGGCCATCAGCAGCCGCAGGAAGCTGGACAGCAGAGGGTGGAAGCCCAGCTTGTCGAGCACCGCACCCAGGGCCTGCTGGCGCTCGGCGATGGTGACGAACGGGTTGGA
>CAZHIK010001024.1:0-3593 GCA_964532635.1 uncultured Enterobacterales bacterium | reverse complement strand
TCCGACGGCAGCAGCCTGGCCACCCTCGAGGAGCTGGCCGAGGCTCTGAGCCTGGACGACGATGAGCTGCTGGATGCCCTCGAGCGGCTCATCGACATCGACGACTTCATCACCTTCTGGGCCGTCGAGGGCCTGCTGGGCCACTGGGACGGCTACACCGCAGCCACCAACAACTTCTACGTCTACCACGACCCCGAAGACGGCCTGCTGCGCTTCATCCCCTGGGGCGCCGACGCCCTGTTCGAGGACCCTGGGGCCGACCCCCTGTACACCGGGGGCGCGCTGGCCCTGCGCCTGCACAACCACCCCGACACCCAGGCCGCCTGGTACGCGGAGACCCAGCGCCTGCTCGACGAGGTCTGGGACGAGGCCTGGCTGCAGGGAGAGATCGACCGCATGAGCGCCCTGATCGAGCCTCACCTGCTCGATCCGGACAGCACCGCCGCGACCCAGGAGGAGATGCGCAGCTTCGTGGAGCAGCGACGGGAGTACGTGCAGGCCGTGCTCGACAGCGCTCCACCCAGCCGCCCCCAATACGAGGTGGAGCGCTACTGCATCGAGCCCATCGGTGAGGTGAGCGCCAGCTTCTCCCTGCCCTGGTCGGAGAACATGGACCACGCCGACTACTTCGCTGGAGAGGTCACCCTGGCAGGCGAGCTGAACGGCGAGCCGCTGCTCAACGAAGTCCTGGCCGGAGTCGCTGGCCCCTCGGAGGACATGGCGATGGTGGCGGTGCTGGGTCTGAACGCCAGCTACACCGAAGCCCACCAGCTGATCCTGGGCCTGCCGATGGATCTCCCCGCGGGCGACTACGACGTCGATATCACCGCCATCGTCGGCTACATCATGTACTGGGACGACAGCGACGAGTCCGAGATCCTGGGGCTACTGGGAGGCGAGGTCAGCTTCGACGAGCTGTCCTACGAGGACGGCGACACCCTGTCGGGCCAGGTCGAGGCCATCATCATCCCGAACATCTTCGAGTAGGCCCTGTCCTCAGCGTCGTTCTGGTGGAACCCGGTTAGCCGGTGACACCGCCGGCACCGCCCGGTGTTGCCTGATCCCGGAGCTTTCCTTGCCCATCGACGTGGAGGCTTTCTACAGGAAGTACGGCCTGCTGGTGCTCTCCCGCTGCCGCGATCTCCTCGGAGACGACGCGGCCGCCGAGGACGCCATGCAGGACGTCTTCGTGCAGCTGGTCAGGTACCAGCAGCGCCTGCACGACAAGGCTCCCTCGTCCCTGCTCCTCCGCATCAGCACCAATGTCTGCCTCAACAAGATCCGTTCCCGCAAGCGCCACCCCGAGGACCTGGATCCCGGGCTGCTGGAGCGCATCGCCGCGGCGCCAGACCCCGAAGCCCAGGGCATCGCAGCATTGTTCCTGCGGCGCGCGTTCGCAGACCAGCAAGAGAGCACCAAGGTGATGGCCGTGCTGCACCTGCGGGATGGCTGGACCCTCGAAGAGGTGGCCAAAGAGGTCGACATGTCCGTCTCGGGCGTGCGCAAGCGGCTGCGCGGGCTGAAAGCCTGGGTCGCAGAGCTGGAAGGAGTGGAGCCATGAGTCGCGAGCACCCCGTGCCCGACTGGGAGCTGGCCATGTACCGGCTGGGCGAGCTGCAACCTGCACGCGCCGACAAGATCCGGGCTCGCCTCGAAGCGGATCCGGAGCTGGCCGCACGGCTCGCGGCCCTCGACGCCCGCGAGGCCGAGCTGATGGAGCGCGTGCCCCCACGGGTGCTGTCCACCCGGGTCGAGGATGTCGCGGCCCCGGAGGAGCGCAAGCGCCGCGTGCGCCGGTGGTGGATCGCCGCCGAGCTGATGGCCGCAGTGCTGCTGCTGGTCCTGATCCTGCCTCCCATGCTGACCCCCGAACAGGTCCAGGACTTCACCCCGCAAGGCATCCGCGACAAGGGCGTGGAGCCCTACCTGCGCATCTTCCGCCAGGTACCGGGCGGGCTCGAGGAGCTGGACCCCCAGGACCCGGTCGGCCCCGGTGAGCGCCTGCAGATCAGCTACGTCGCCCTGGGCCGGCCCCACGGTGCGGTGTTCTCGGTGGACGGTCGAGGCACGCTCACCCAGCACCTGCCCCTGACCGGCGAGCACTCGGCGGAGCTGCAGCCCAAGGGCACGGTGGACCTCGCCGAGAGCTACGTGCTGGACGACGCCCCGGCCTTCGAGCGCTTCTTCCTGGTCACCTCCGCCGAGCCCTTCGACCTGGGACCGGTGTTCAGCGCCGCTGGTGGGCTGGGCCTCGAGGCCTCCCCCGAGCTTCCCCGCGGGCTGGCCTGGTCCGACTTCTCGATCACCAAGGACGACGCCCTCCGATGAGCCTCGCCCTGCGCGTCCTGCTGCTCACCCTCGGACTGCTGTGCGCGGCACCGGGGGTCTGGGCCCAGGACGCACCACAGCGTCTGGCCCTGCTCATCGGCAGCAACGACGGCGGCCCCCGCCGCCACTTGCTGCGCCACGCCCAGAGCGACGCCGAGGCCATGTCGCGGGTGCTGGTGGACCTGGGAGGGGTGGCCCCAGCCGATCAGTTCCTGCTGCGGGATCCCACGCCGGCCACCCTGCACCAGGCCCTACGCCAGCTCGAGCAGCGAGCCATGGCCGCGGGTTCCGAGCGAGCCGAGGTGCTGGTGTACTACTCGGGCCACTCCGACCAGCACGGCCTGCTGCTGGGGGGCGAGACCTTCGACTACGAGCAGCTGCGCACCACCCTCGAGGCCCTGCCCGCTCGGGTGCGGGTGGCCATCGTGGACTCCTGCGCCTCGGGCGCCATGGTCCGGGACAAGGGCGGGCAGCACCAGCCCCGGCTGGTCACGCGCCTGTCCACCGACGTGCGGGGCTACGCCCTGCTGACCTCGGCCTCGGCCGATGAAGCCGCCCAGGAGAGCGATGCCCTGGGCAGCTCGTTCTTCACCCACTACCTGGTCAGCGGACTGCGGGGCGCGGCGGACGCCAGCGGCGACGGGCGGGTCACCCTGGCGGAGGCCTACGGCTTCGCCTTCGACGCCACCCTGGCCGAGACCGCACGCAGCTCCGGCGGCCCCCAGCACCCAGCCTACGACATGCAGCTGGCCGGCACTGGCGAGCTGGTGCTCACCGACCTGCGCCTCACCGGGGCCAGCCTGATCCTGCAGCCGCCGGCGGCCACCCAGGCCTGGCTTCGGGACGGTGCTGGCCGCCTGCTGGCCGAGGTCCAGGCCTCGTCCGACCAGCCCGTGCGCGTGGGCCTGCCGCCGGGAAGCTACCTGCTCACCCTGCGGCGTGAAGGCCGCTGGGCCGAGCTGAGGGTCCAGCTGACGGGGGGCGAGCAGCTGCGGATCACCGCCGACCAGCTCACCTGGCGAGACGGCGAGCCCAGCGCCACCCGCGGCGGCGCGGCCCGACGCCAGGATCGCGGCCTGCTGCACTGGCCGCTGCGGGTCAACACCCTGCCCACCCGCGCCGATCCCCAGGTGGTCGAGCATGTGGCCATCAACCTTCTCCTGGGCCGCTCCGCCTACCTGCACGGCTTCGCCCTCGGCGTGGGGGGCAGATGGGTGGAGCGCGACGCCCACGGGGTGATGCTGGCCGCCGGCACCAACATCATC
>CAZHIK010001023.1:0-3594 GCA_964532635.1 uncultured Enterobacterales bacterium | reverse complement strand
GCCCAGGGCGTACAGGGAGGACTTGTCACCGATGAAGCGGTCGTAGCGGGCGTCCCCCCAGAACTTGCGGGCGATCTCCACCTTGTCGGCGTCGCGCTCGGCGTCGGAGAGGATGCCGTCGCCGTCGGCGTCGGACACGCCCTTGCCGGTGTTGACGCCGGCGCCAAGGGCCAGCTGGTTGCGGGCGAAGCGGTGGGACGCGCTGACCAGGCCGTTGGCGGTGTAGTACTCGGAGTTGCCCGTGGCCCAGGCACCGCCCAGCTCGGCGGACAGGTTGGTCTCCGGTTCTTCGAACTTCTGGCCGGCCTCGGCGTGGTCGGCGAACTCGGCTTCGGTGGCGCCAGCGACAGCGGCGAGGATCAGCAGGGTGTACATGGGATCTCCAGTGGGGATAGGAGGGGGCATCCCCCCGGGCAGGGGTAAGGGAATCCCCCCGCTGGGTGGTGGCAACCGCAGTGAAAGGCAGCCGAAAGGCTGCGTTTGCAGCCTGTGGAATGTATTACATGCCGCGCCTGCGGCGCGTGACCATCAGGCCGCAGAGGGGCAGGAGCAGGGCCGCGGGTAGGCCCCCGCTGGCGCAGCCGCAGCCTTCGGGATCGCCCATGGCGGTGTCGCCGGTGTCCTGGAGGTCCTCGGGGTCGGGCCAGCTGTCGGGATCCGTGATGTGGGCCACCTTGCTCGCGATGTTCCAGCGCACCTCGAGCAGCAGTTCCTGATCCAGGGTCCAGGGCGGATCGTCTTCGCAGAACGCCGTGGGATCGTCGCAGTCGTCCCGGGGCGCGGTGCCGAACTGGCGGTAGGCCCGCTCCACCTGCCCCCGCGCGTAGTCGCCCGCGCCCAGCTCTTCGGCCAGGATGAACAGCTCCCAGTCCTCGAGCCCGTCGCGGATCTGGGCCAGGCGGTAGCTGGCGACGGGGCCGTCGATGCTCACACCCTCGGGGGAGCCCAGGGGTGCGGAGGTGCCGTCGTGGTCGCCCGGGTAGAGCAGCACGCCGTCGCCGTTGCGGCCGAACATGTCGCCGAAGTACTCGAAGTTGGCCCAGATGTTCCAGGGGTCGTCGTCGATCCAGTAGTTGACCCGCCAGAACAGGAAGCCCGTGGCCCCCTCGTACCAGGTGCCCCACTTCACCATGCGGGGCTCGTAGCCGATGGTGGTGTCGATGTCGTAGCCGGCGTAGGGCGGGAAGTTGGCGTTGCAGACGTAGAACCACAGCTCCTCGCCCATGGCCCGCCGCTGCTCGTAGAACTCCCGGCCCTCGTACAGGGGCCCGAAGAACCACTCGTCGTACATGGGGGTGACCGGGCACCAGATGTCGATGTCGCCATCTACGATCTCGTTGTAGGGCGAGGTGACCAGCACGTGGCCGTCCCACAGGGGCGCGTGCTCGTGCAGCAGCTGCACGTCGCTCGAGATCTGTTCGTAGGTGGGGTCGCCGCCGTTGTAGTAGGGCTCGTCGGTGCTGTAGACGTAGGCGTTATTCCACCAGCCCGGCTCGTCGAGGTGCTCCGAGAAGATGCGTGCCGCCTCCCCCCACTGCTCGTCCGTGAGGCTGCCCTGGCCGCCGCCGGGGCGGAAGTGGCCGACGTTGAAGCGGGTGACGGGGGCACCATCGTCGAACAGCGAGCCGTCCAGGTAGGGGCCGACCGAGGCTTCGTATTCGGTCCAGTCGGGCTCGATCACGGCGCCGTCGTCGTCCACCTCGAAGCTCACCGAGCCGGGCACGCCGGTGGGATCGATGCGGTAGTCGTGCATCAGCTGCCAGTAGCGGCGCAGGATCTCGTCGTAGTCCTCGCTCTGCTCCCCGTCGGGGCCGCCGTGGAAGCGGCGGGGCAGGTTGGACGAGAAACCGAAGCTGGTGGCCACGGTCTTTTCGTGGGGCAGCGCGTAGGGCCAGACCGTGAGATCAACGCTGACCACGACGTCTTCGACGCCTTCGGCGCTGACGGTGAGGGCGCCGGTGTACTCGCCGGGGGTGGCATCGTCGGGCACGTAGACATCCACCCACACCGTCCAGGTCTCCCCCGCGGGTACGTCGAAGGGCGCGGCCACGGGGACATCACCCTCGGCCCAGGGGTCCTCGAAGGGGATCAGGGGATCGGGGTAGCGACCGGGCTCCCGGGGGTGGCCCTCGATTTCGCCCATGAATGTGGGTGAGGCCTGCTCGATGTCCAGCAGGTGCTCGAGGTACAGGGTGGGCGCGGCGATGGTGGCGCCGTCAGGACCCTCGAGCGACGAGACCTCCATGTCCACCCCTTCGAGCCCCGCCTCGTCCCGCACCGTGACCTGGAAAGCCTCGTGCTCGTTCAGGCCGGCACTCAAGGTGATGGTCTGTCCGGTGAGCACGTCCAGATCGGGCAGGACTTTGGTGGTGGCGGGGTGTACGCCCACCTGCCAGGCCAGGGCGGTGTAGGGGAGGAGCAGGGTGAGTAGGGGCATGGGGACGATCCGGGGGCGGGGTGTCGGGAGTGTACCGTACCGCCTGGGATGCGACCGATCTGATTCTGCGCCCGCCGACACTATTGAAGCATGAACCCCGCTGACATCGCTCCCAGACCCGTCTGCCGGTCCCGAGCTCTCGTACTCACACTCATCGTCCCCTTGCTCGTGTGTGCTGTTCTTGGCGGCTGCGCTCGCTGGTCGCCCCTGACCCAGGACTCCGGGCCCGTCAGCGTTCATGGGTGGGAGCCGGCCCAGACCGTGGTGCTGCTGTCCATCGACTCGCTGAACTCGCGGGTCTTCCTGGGTGAAGAGTGGGACTGGGACGTCGCTCCCACGCTCCACGCCCTGGCCGAGGAGTCTGCCCTGTTCCCGAATGTGCTCACCGTGCAGGGCACGACCCGTCCGGCGCTGGCCTCGCTGCTCACCGGCGCGTATCCCACCACCCACGGGGCGCGGACCAACGAGGGCCAGGAGTTCCACGGCAGCACCCTCTACGAGCGCTTTCAGGACGCCGGCTACACCACGCTGGGCTACTCGGCCAATCAGTGTAGCCTGCTGCTCGAGGACCACCTGGACCACCGCGGCTGCACCTGGTACGGCGAGCTGGACGGCTCCATCTCCCTCCAAGCGCGGGACAGCCTGTTGGTGTCGGACCTGCTGGAGATCCTGCCCACCGTCCCCTCCGGGGAGCCCGTGTTCCTGTGGCTGCACCTCAACCAGCTCCACAAGCCCTACCAGCCGGTCCCTGGCTACTTCGAGGAGTTCCATCCGGACCCCTACCTGGGGATGGTCGACCCCACCGACGAGGACAGCCTCGCCCAGATCACCTTGGGCGAGGCGGACTACGACCGGGCCGACCGGGTCCTCCTCGAGGCCGTCTACGCCAGCCAGCTGCGTGAAGCCGACCGGCTGCTGAGTGAGGTGTTCGCGGCGCTTCGGCAGGTGGGTCGCTACGACGACGCCATCATCGTGGTGGGGGCGGACCACGGCGAGGAGCTGGCCGAGCACAACCGCTACTTCTGGCACGGCTGCTCGCCCTACAACGGCACCCTGCGGGTGTCCTACTCCATCCGCGCGCCCGAGCGCTTCGAAGGAGGCGACGTCTGCGAGTCCTGGGTCAGCATCACCGACGTCGCCCCCACCATCGCCGAGCT
>CAZHIK010001022.1:0-3596 GCA_964532635.1 uncultured Enterobacterales bacterium | reverse complement strand
GTGACCAACGCGATGGGGGAGCCGATCTTCGTGCCGGCCTGTGAGACCATGCAGGTGGAGGTCTTCGACGCCGATCAAGGGCGCTGGCTGCCGGCATCCTCCGGTGGCTGCAAGGAGACCAAGGCCGCGGTGGGACTGGTGGAGGGCACCCACAGCCTCACCGCTCGCCACGACACCGACAAGTTCACCGTGGTCCGCCTGGTGCTGGTC
Source organism: uncultured Enterobacterales bacterium (assembly GCA_964532635.1). Taxonomy (GTDB): domain Bacteria; phylum Myxococcota_A; class UBA796; order UBA796; family JAFGLY01; genus CALDOK01. The sequence goes on along the minus strand of CAZHIK010001022.1, from coordinate 3,386 downwards.
TTCGGCCTGCGTTGCCGCGAAGGCTTCTCCCTCGAGATGGCCGGCTGCGAGGAGTTCCGCGCCGCCACCTCCAGCAACATCACCGTGGCGCCGGTCGAAGAGTGACGCGGCCCTGTGGGGTCAGCGGATCAGCAGGTCCTGGCTCCACCAGTTCATGCCCCCGCGGCGGTCCTGCACGATGATCCAGACCGTGGCCTCGGTGGGGTCGGGGTCGCTGGGCGAGGTCCACTCGAAGGCGGAGGCCGGGTAGAGGGTGTTGACGGCGTTGAGGGAGCCCTGCTCGATGAACACGGTGAAGTAGGGCTCTTCCACGCGTTCTTCGATGGTGCCGTCGAGGGCGACGTACTCGTAGGTCTCGATGCTCGCCTCGGTGAGGATGGGCTCGATCTCGTAGGGCTGATCCGCCTCGACCTCGACCACGGTGCCCTCGGCGACCTCGACTCCCTCGAACAGCACGTGGTCGATGACCGGGTTGCTGTTGGGGGTGGAGGCGTCGCTGACCGGCACTCGCTTGAGGCCCAGCTCCATGTCGTCTTCGCTGCTGGAGTCCTGGGGTATGGCGGTGACCTGGACGAAGAGGGACAGGCCCTCGCTGCGCTCGTCGTCGGTCAGGTCGTCGAGGATGTCGTCGGGTACGGTGAAGCTGGGGGGCAGGTAGGGCTCCACGCCCATCAGCCCGGCGTCCTGCAGGGTCTCGTACAGCTCCATCAGCTCTTCGGTGGTCATCTCCTCGGGATCGATGCCTTCCAGGTCGCTCAGGATGGAGGCGTCGATCTCGCAGCCGAAGACATCCAGGTCGGCGCCGAGGCAGCCGATCCACATGACCAGCTCGAGCTCGGCGTCCGGGGAGACCACCAGGCCCTCGAAGGTGACGGTGTCGCCGGGGCCCGGCTCGGCCGGCTCGGCCTTGACCGCCAGGATGCGCAGGCGATCCACCACCCAGGAGCGGGACAGCTCGCGGGTGGTGCAGCCCGGCGCCAGGGCGGCCAGCAGGAGGGGGAGGTGGGTGCGGATGGCAGAACCGGGTGTCAGCGTCGAAGCCGAGGTTGGGGATGAAGGGCAGGGAGCGGACGTAGGCCCACTCGGTGTAGTCGTAGTTGTAGCGCACGAACTCGGGGTTGGTGCCCCGGATCACGTTCAGCAGATCGACGTAGGCTGCCAGCTGCCAGCGGCGGAAGGTGAAGAGCTTCTCGAGTCGCAGGTCGGTGGCGAAGTAGGGCGGCATGCGCTGGGAGTTGTACTCGGCGGTGCTGTAGGACCAGTAGTAGCCCTGGTCGATGTCGTAGATGCCGCCGGAGTAGGGGGTCCAGGGGTTGCCGGAGACGTACTGGACGCGGGTGGAGACCTCGAAGTCGTAGGGCAGGCGGACACCGCCCACCAGCACGAAGATGTGGGTCTGGTCGAAGTCGTAGTCGTACCAGGTGTCCTCGGGATCATCGGGGTAGTCGATGCGCTCGGACTTGGACAGGGTGTAGCTGACCCAGCCGAACCACCGGTCGATGGCCGCGCGCTTGATCATCAGCTCGAGGCCGTAGATCCGCCCCAGGCCGCCGTTCTCGAAGTAGGGGTCGTCGAGGCTGGTGAACTGGGAGTTCATGACCAGCAGCTGGTCGAGGTGCTTGTAGAACAGCTCGATGTCCCCGGTCCAGGCCTGGCCCACGCTCTGCTCCCAGCCGATGGTGGCCGAAGTGGCGCGCTCGAAGTCCAGGGTGATGACCACGTCGTCGGGCCGGTACATCTCGAAGGGCAAGGGGACCTGGTGGTAGATGCCGAGGGAGGACTTGAAGACCGAGCGCTCCCAGGGCAGCCAGCGGAAGGCGATGCGGGGGTCGAGGCCACCGCCGTAGTACTCGCCGGGAATCCAGGCGTAGGTCCAGCGCAGGCCTGGGGTGATGAGCAGCCGCTCGGGATCGGCGAGGGGGCGGATGTCGGCGTCGATGTAGAGGTCGGGGCCCCAGGCCCAGCCGTCGTCCTCGATGGACCAGTCCTCGCGCTCACCGATGGGGTCGTAGGAGGCGGCCACCTCGGGGTTGAAGGGCAGCTCGACGGCGAAGCCCCACGGCCCCATGATGAAGTCGGTGCCGGGGGTGACGGTGAGGTGGTCGGAGATCTCCCACGGCAGCTCGGTGCGCAGCTCGAAGAGCAGGGTGGTCTGACGGCCCTGCATGAAGCCCGCGAAGTCGCCCTCGTTGAGGTCGTAGCCGAGGCTGGGGGTGAAGCGCAGGTCGAGGCGCTCCCCCAGGGGCTTCTCCCAGTCCAGCATCAGCCGATGGGTCGAGTAGAGGATGTCCACGTCGCCCTGGGCGTCCTGGTCGGTGCCCTGAGCCACGTCGTCGGGGGTGGACACCCGCATGATGTCCTGGAACCCGAACACGAAGATGCCGAGACGGCCTCCACCGGGCATCTCGAGGCGATCGGCCTTGAGCTGGTAGTCGAACCAGCGTGGCTTCACGGTGAAGCCGGAGTCCTTGGTGAAGAAGGGGATGATCAGGTCGAGGTAGGAGCGCCGGGCTCCCAGGGCGTAGCCCCACTGCTTCTCGGGCTGCTCGCCCAGGCGGCCGGTGAGCAGCCCACCGGAGTGCAGTACGTCGGTGGTCCACTTCAGCTCGTGGCCGCTCTCGGGGTAGTCGCGCTTGGTGCGCACGTCGATGGCCCCACCCAGGCTGCGGCCGTAGCGCACGCCGTAGCCGCCAGGCAGGTAGTCCACGGCCTCGATGAGGTTCGAGTTGATCACCGAGCGGATGCCGTCGAGGTGGTAGATCAGCGGGACCCGGATGCCGTCGACGTAGACCGCCGAGTCCTCCGGGTTGGAGCCCCGGATGACCAGCAGGCCCAGGCCGAAGGGGGCGCGGGCTGCCCCGGGCAGGGACTGGATGACGCGCACGGGGTCGCCGAAGGTGCCCGGCACACGGCGCACCTCTTGCACGCTGAGGGTGCGGCGGGTGACCTCTTCTTTCTCGCGGCGGTACACGCCGACCAGCTCGTCCTCGCGGTAGCTCTGGTTGCGGACCCAGAGCTCGAGGGTGGTGACCTCGCCCTCCGCCACTTCGACCTGTCGCTCCACGACGTCGAAGCCGGTGAGGACGGCCTTGAAGGTGTGAATCCCTGGGGGGACGCCGCGGAACTCGAACCAGCCCTCGTCGTTGGTCTCGACCATCATGTCGAGATCCGGCAACAGCACGGGGAACCGAGGCAGCGGGCGTCGGGTGCCCATCTCCTTGAGCCGCCCCTCGAGGGTGACAGGCAGCTCGGCCGGCGGAGGGGCCTCCACCGGCTCCTCGGCCACCGCTCCTTCTACGCTGGCGGCGTCGAGCACGAAGCCGTAGGCGAACTCGATGATCACCGGCACGGGGCCGAGCTCGTCCTCGGCGGGGCTGAACACGAAC
>CAZHIK010001021.1:0-3603 GCA_964532635.1 uncultured Enterobacterales bacterium | reverse complement strand
AGCTGGCCAACCTGCTGTTCTCCCTCGAGCTCAACCGCCGCTCCAACGGCTCGGGCGTGGTGGCCACCTCCGCCCACCCCGGCTGGACCGCCACCAACCTGCAGGCCACGAGCTTCATGGCCCGCATGGGCAACGGCCTGCTGGCCATGAGCCCACCCGAAGGCGCGCTGCCCACCCTACGGGCCGCCACGGATCCCGAGGCCCAAGCGGGCGACTACTACGGTCCCGCCGGCATGTTCGAGATCCGCGGCGGTCCAGTGAAGGTCGGCACCAGCTCCGCCGCCAAGGACGAAGCGGTCGCGATGCGCCTGTGGGACCTGTCCGAGCAGCTCACCGGTGTGAACTTCCTTTCGGCCCACGCTTGATCCGAGGTGGCCCATGCCCAGCAGGAAGAAGATCGCCGTCGCCGCCGGAGCCGCCGCCGTGAGCGGGGTGGGCTTCGCGTGGGCCACCCTCGGCATGCCCGCCCTGGGAGCCACGCCGGCCGGTGAGCGGCTGGCACGAATCCAGGCCTCCGCCAACTTCGCCGACGGCAAGGCCAAGAACCTCGTGGACCGGCCCATGTCTCCCGACGGCTCCTCCTTCCTGGGCACCGGCTTGCGCTGGATAACCGAGCACCACGAAGCCCGACCCGAGGTGGAGATCCCCATCGTGCGGCCCAACCCCGAGCAGCTCGAGGCCCACAACGACCGCCTGCGGGCCACATGGCTGGGCCACAGCACCGTGCTGCTCGAGATCGACGGCCACCTGTTGCTCACCGACCCGGTCTGGACCGACCGGGCCGCGCCGGTGGACTGGGCCGGTCCGGAGCGCTTCCACGCCCCCCCCCTGCCCCTCGAGGCCCTGCCCGATCTGGACGCGGTGATCATCTCCCACGACCACTACGACCACCTGGACCATCGCACCGTGGTGGCCCTGGGCGAACGCGGCGTGCGCTTCCTGGTCCCCCTGGGCGTAGGGGCCCACCTCGAGGCCTGGGGTGTTCCGGTCGGCCAGATCACCGAACTGGACTGGTGGGAGTCCACCGAGGTGGGCGACCTGCGACTGGTCTGCACCCCCAGCCACCACTTCTCCGGCCGGGGCATGCTCGACCGGGACCGCACCCTGTGGTCCTCGTGGGTGGTCATCGGCTCCGAGCATCGGGCCTGGTTCGGTGGCGACACCGGCCCCCTCGAGGCCGCCGACCTCATCGCCGAGCGCTACGGCCCCTTCGACCTCACCATGCTCGAGATCGGCGCCTGGGACTACGCCTGGTCCGGCATCCACCTGGGCCCCGACGCCGCCATCGAGCTGCACCAGCAAGTGGGCGGAGGCTCGCTGCTGCCCATCCACCACGGCAGCTTCGACCTGGCCCTGCACGACTGGGACCAGCCCATCGTCCGACTGCAGCAGCTGGCCGAGGAGCAGGGCATCACCCTGCTGGCCCCCATCCAGGGCGAGACCGTCGAGCCCGGCGAGACCCACATCGCCGAGTTCTGGCGCGAGCGCCGGCAGGCCCCCACCCTGTCCCCCGGCCCCTTGCCACCATAGGCTCCCTCCAACCCCGGAGGACCCCATGGGCGCAGACTTGATCGTCGACCTTCCCTGCGCAGCCAAGCGCAGCCTCGGCGGCGGCGATGCCTTCCAGGGCACCATCGCCATGCTCCGCATGCGCAAGTCCCACAGCCAGGCCCTGGCCGTAGCCGCCCAGGTCCAGGCCGCCGGCATCCCCATGGACCAGCCCGTGATCACCGTGGTGGTCCAGACCCCGGATGGCGACCGCGAGCGCAAGGTCAGCGTGGCCGACCTGCTGGCCGAGTCCGCCCCCCTCGAGCAGCTCGACGGCGACTGCGCGAGCTGCCCCGCCAACGCCACCCACCAGCCCTTCGGCTGCCTTGGCTACGTCGCCTACCCCATCGGCCCGGCCGCCGAGGCTTGGCTCATCGACCGGGTGCAGCCCGAGGGCAGCCTGGGCCACTTCATGCTGTGCAGCGCCCTCGAGGACTTCGGCTACACCGGCGAGATGTTCGCCACCTGGCGCGAGCGCGGGCTGTTCACGGCCCCCGAGCCCCGCCGGGCCCTGCTGGAGATCCGCGACGGAAGGCGCCTCGAGGTCGACACCAACCAGATCTTCCAGGCCGTATTCGGCGTGGGCGAGCGCCTCGATCCGGTCCACTGCGGCCTGATGCTCATCTGGTTGGGTGCGCTGGCCATCGAAGGCGTCGTCCCCACCACCGTGGACCCCGTCTTCCTGCGGACCATGGCCTCCATGCAGAGCACCGAGGAGCGCCTGCTGCGCAGCGCCCTGGCTGTGGGCGAGCCCAGCGAGGATCCCGACATCGCCGGCATGCAGCGCATGCTGCGTATGCTGTACGTGGCCTGGCTCAACGGCGTGGAGCTGCTGGTGGACGCGTAGGGATCAGTCCGCGCGCTCCGCCGCCAGCGCTCGCAGCAGGGCCAGAGCGCGCCGGCAAGCCTGCAGTTCGTGCGGTCTTCCTTGCATGCCCTCGACGCCACCGGCACGCGCTGCCAGAAAGGGTCGCAATCCCTGGAGCAGGCCCAGGGCCTCGCCCTCACGCCCAAGGGCAGCCATGGCTTCGGCACGGCCCACGTCGAGCATCGGATCATTGCCGAGCCCCTGGTAGAGTTCCAGCGCGTCAGGGGCGCGATCATCCATCAGCAGCAACTCTCCCAGCCTCACCCTGTGGGCGACCACATCGGGCTCTCGCTCGACCGCTGCCTCGAGGATGCCGATGGCCAGGCCGTGGCGATGTGTGGTGAGCGCAAGATCCGCCGCGGCCTCCACGCAGGCTGTCGGGTTGTGGGCCGCGGCCGCCTGCAGGCACTCCCAGGCCTGCTCGAACCTACGAATGTGCACCATGCGCCGGCACACCTCGAGGTAGGCCAGCACCTGCACGTTCGCATCGCAGCGCTGGATGTCCACGAAGGGCACCGGGTGCTCCTCTTCGATCCTGGCCACCGCCTTGGCCGCCAGCTCCATGGGCCTCGGTGCCAGCGCCCACTTCACCACCACGCCGACCAACACCACAAACACGCCCAGCCCGACAAGCCACTCCATGACGCTACTCCATCGCCTCGTCCGACTTGGCGCGGAAGCGTGGCAGTTCGTCGTGGAAGGAGAACCAAGGCACGGCTTCCTCGATGCTCACGTGGCCGCTGGGATGGCGATCGAGCGGCCCTTCGAGGATCGCCACCGGAACATAGACGGAGCCTGCCGCGTCACCGAAGTCGGCATGGCGAGCCTCGTAGTAGGTGAACATCACCGAGCCGCAGCGGCTGCAGAAGCAGCGAAACGCGCCCGGGGAGGACTCGTAGCGGGTGAGCGCGGCCTCACCCTGGGTGAGCGTGAAGCGCGCCTCGGGCACCCCGGTCCAGGTCACAAAGGCCGCCGCATGGCTGCGCCGGCAGCTCTCGCAGTGGCAGTGGGAGACAAACAGCGTGGGCGGCTCGAGCGCAATGCGCACGGCCCCACAGAGACAGCGACCAGGGATGGTGGTTGACATGAAGCACTCCTAGCGAGGCCGGACCTCAGCGGCGACTCATGGGCGTGAGTCGCGGGTCCCGTCCGCATGCCGGACCTCAGCGAGCTCTCACCACCATGAG
>CAZHIK010001020.1:0-3611 GCA_964532635.1 uncultured Enterobacterales bacterium | reverse complement strand
CGATGTCGGGGGCGCCGTCGCCGCTGTTGCCCACATAGACGTTGAAGTAGTACTCGTCGGTGCCCAGGGGCTCGGGCATACCCCAGGTCTCGATGTGGTTGTCCCAGCCGGTCTCGAAGGCCCCGAGGATCATCTCGGCGCGGCCGTCGGTGACGGTGCGGTCGTCTCCCCACAGCAGCACGAAGTGCTCGCTAAAGTACTGGTTGGGCACGCCGTAGGGATCCCGCACGCCCAGCTCGGGCATGGGGGCCCGCACACCGTCCACAGCCCGTCCAGGGGCCAGGGGTCGGCTGGGCATACCCCGCTCCTCCATGGCGTGGGCCACGCAGGCCCGCTGCTCGGGCGTCTCGGCGGCGAGCCACGCAGCCCGGATGGCCGGAGTCAGGCAGTGGCCGTTGCCGTCCAGCGCCGCGAGCACAGGCTCGAGCTCGGTGCAGGTGGCGGCCTGCAGGGGCGAGGCGAGCAGCGCGAGGGCGAGGGGGACGAGCATGGGGCCTCCGGAGGGTGAGGCACCATAGCCTCTGCACGCGCCGTCAGCTGTGGGCGATGGGCACTCTACTGACGTCCCGATCGCGACCGTGGCCGACCCGGGGGATCGTAGTGGGGGATCCCCGCAGGCGCGGTCTCGACTGGCACCACGCAGCGGAAGCCCACATCGGGCATGCGCAGCTCGGGATCCAGCGCGGCCCGGTTGGCGCTCCGGTACTCCCAGACCGAGCTGGACAGCCAGCCGCCCCCCCGCTGCACACGCCGCTCGCCGCGCTCGGGACCGCTGGGGTTGTCGCTGGAAGCGCTGCTGTAGTAGTCCGCGTCGTAGCGGTCACCCACCCACTCCCAGGTGCTGCCGGCCAGGTGGCACAGACCGAACGCCTCGCTGTACTGGAGCGGGTCCAGCTCCCGGGTCAGGGTGTTCCCCTGCCGGACGTCGATGCGACGGGGCTTCGAGCTCGGCGGCTCGGCCAGGCTGCAGTCCAGCGCGTCCGCCTCGTCATCGCCCAGGCCCGGCTGGCCACTGGCGGCCAACTCCGACCGGACCGTGGCGCTGCTGCTCAGCCGGGCTTGCTCGGCGCAGCGCAGCTGAACACCCCAGGGAAAGCGCCAGCCCTGGGTGCCACGGGCCAGGTACTCCCACTCGGCCTCGGTGGGCAGGCGCCCGCCCAGGTACTCGCAGCAAGCCTGGGCCTCCGCCCAGGTGACTCCGTTTACGGAGGTCTCGTGCTCCTGGGTGCCGAAGCGGTAGTACCCCGGGAGTTCGAGCTCCGGCTCCGGGCAGGCCCCGCTGCGAACACAGCGCCTGTACACCTGCAGCTGCACCTCCATCCGCTGCACCCAGAACCCGTCCACCGCCACCATCCTGGGTGGCCCCTCGTCGGGTCGCGCTCGGGGATCGTAGCCTGGCTGCGCCGGGTCGCTGGCCTGAGCGCCCATCAGGAAGCTGCCACCCTCGATCCAGGCGAAGCAGCCATCCAATCCCTCGAGGAAGAAGTCGCCCTGGGGATCGCAGGGCCGAAAGCCCCCTCGGTCCGAAGCACCGCCCGGTCCCGGGGTGGGCGGCTGCTGGGCGAGCCCAGAGGGCCCGTCGTCGTCCCCGCCCCGGTAAGCCGACCCCATCCACGCGAGGACCAGCCCCCCCACAGCCGCCACGGCCACCAGGACGATGGCGATGGTGGTCTTGGGTTCGGGCTGCCGATCTCGCATGGTGCTCACGCCTCACTCGATGCAGTAGAGGTGATCTTCGGCACGGACGTAGATGCGCTCGCCGTCCAGCAGCGGCGTGGCGAGGTGGGGCTCGAGCTCCATCCGTCCGACGGGCCGCGGCTGGTCTTCGTGACTGAAGGTGAGGATGACGCCGTCCTCCGATCCGACGACGACGCGGTCACCTCCGAGGGTGGGACTCGGCGAGCCGCTCCAGGCCTCGAGCCGCGTGGACAGCTGGGCCAGCTGCTCTCCTGTGTCGGTGTTCAGGACCTCCAGGACTCCGTCCGTGAAGACGACCCACAGCCGCCCCGCAGCCAGCAGCGGGGTGGTGTAGGTGCGCTCGGAGGAGAGCTGCCGGGTCCACAGCTGCTCGGCCTCGAGCCGGCCGTCGCCGGCCCGGCTGAGCCGGTAGGCCGTACCCCGGGCGCCGCGCTCACGGCCGTCCTGATCGTAGGCGCCGACCCCGTAGACCATGGCCCCGTCGGCTACCGGTCCGACGTAGCGCACCTCGCCCAGGCCCGGCCCGACCACGGCACCGTCCCCCGCCCTCAACAGCGCGCCTGCGGGCGTGACCACCACCGCTTCGCCCTCGACTCGCGCCACCGCCGGAGTCCCGAAGTGCCGATGCTCTGGCCCCCGCCACAGCACCTCGCCCGTGGCTGGGTCGATGCCGCGGATGGGCCCGTAGGGGGCCACGAGCACGCCGTCGGCCATCACCGGCGACGCCGCGGTGCCGGTGTCGTAGCCGATCATCGGCTCGGCCTGCCTGCCCAGCCAGACCGACCAGCGACGCTCACCGCTGGGGCCGAAGCTCGACAACACCCCGTTGCCGAACTGCGCGAAGATGGCCCCCTCGGACACCACTGGCGTGGGGGTGGCGTAGCCGATGAGCCCCTTGTCTTCGGAGGTCCGATAGTCGTCGAAAGCGCACAGCTCGGTCTTGATGGTGTTCATCTCGAGCAGCAGCGCCTCCACCCGCGGCTGCACGGCCGCGGGGGAGTCCCCGTGCCGCAGCTCGCGCTGCGCATGGGTCATCTCCATCCGCAGCTCCTCGAGCCGCTCCGCCTGCTGGTCCAGCTGGGCCAGGCGCTCGCCCATGCTCCGCCGGCCATCACCCTCGAGGGTGCCGACGTAGTTGTTGCCAGCCGACCAGCGCCGCTGGCCCTGGTCCTTGTCGAAGCACGCCAGGGTGGTGGGCTCCTCGGTGATGCACACCAGGTCCCCGAAGCTCACCGGCGAAGCGTTGCCCCTGGCTCGGGTGGGGGTCTTCCAGCGGATGGCCGTCCCCATGGCCCCCGGGATGGGAGGCTGCGCACCCGCGGCGACCCCGGTCCCGTCGTTCCGCCACCCGCTGTTGCCCGAGGCCAGCGCCGACCCCACCGCGCCGACCAGCAGCGTGGAAGCGAGCATCGAGCCTGCGATGGAACGAGGGAGGGACATCCACCAACGGCGGGAGGGGTCAGGCAGGCAGCCTACCACGCCACCCGCCCTCTCCAGCGCGCCGTCAGCCGCCGCTGGGGGCGGTCGCCTCGCCTTCCTCCGCGGCTTCGGGAGGTCGCGCGAAGGTCCAGGCGTCGCCCTCCTCCGCGAAGCTCCCCGTGGAAACCCGCATCAGGCCATGGGGCTCGAGTCGATCCCGCAGATCACGGAGCATCTCGTTGGGCTCCCCGGAGACCACCAGCCGGCCATCGGGTGCCAGCGTGGCCGCGATGTCCCCCAGCCACTCGTCGGCGTGGGGTGCTCTGCTCGCGCTGACCCAGACCCGGTTCATGAAGGCCACGTCCACGCTCTGCTCGGCCAGGCCCAGGGTGGTCTCGGCGCTCTGGCGTGTGCGAACCTGCCCCAGCTGTTGCCGCTCGGCCGCCTCCTGGGTGACCTGGACGTACTCACGCTTGATGTCCAGCGACCAGACC
>CAZHIK010001019.1:0-3611 GCA_964532635.1 uncultured Enterobacterales bacterium | reverse complement strand
AGCAGGTTGAGGAGCACCTGGCGCAGCTGGTCGGCGTCGCCTTCGAGGGCCACGGGGCCAGTGGCGAGCTGCTCTTCGAACAGGATGCGGCGGTAGAGCTTCTGGCTCTCGAGCAGGCGGATGGTGTTCCGCACCAGCTCGTTCAGGTCCAGGCCCTTGCGCTCGGAGGTGGACTCGCGGGAGAACTCGAGCAGGCTCCGCACGATGTCGCGGACCCGGGTGGTCTCCTTGACCAGCAGGTCGAGATCCTCGTGGTCCTCCTCGGTCATGTGGGGCTTTTCCTTCAGCAGGTGCGCGAAGGTGAGCACCCCGGTGAGGGGGTTGTTGATCTCGTGGGCCACGCCGGCCGCGAGGCGCCCGATGGCCGCCAGCTTTTCGCTCTGGCCGATCTGCCGCTGGGCGAAGGCCTCGAGCTGCCGCTCCCGCTCCTCGACCGCGGCCGCCATCTCGTTGATGGAGTGGACCAGGGCGCCCAGCTCGCCTGGGGGAGCGTCGGCGATGCGCGCGCTCAGGTCGCCCTCACCCACCTTGCGGGACAGGCGCACGATGCGGCTGATGGGACGCAGCACCAGGCGGATGGCGGAGACCAGCAGCAGCAGGCTGATGAGGGTGGTGGTGAGCACGATGCCCAGGAACACGGTGACCACCAGGGTGCGCCTGCGCTGGAAGGGAGCCTCGAGCATGCCCACGTACAGGGAGCCGATGACCTCACCATCGGGATCGATGATGGGCTCGTAGGCGGTGATGTACCAGTCGTTCACCACGAAGGCGCGGTCGGCCCACAGCCCCCCTTGCTCGAGCACGCGCTCGTACACCTCCTGGCTGAGGCGGGTGCCCAGGGCTCGCTCGCCCTCGAGGGTCTGCACGTTGGTGGAGATGCGCAGGTCCCACTGGAAGATGGTGGCGGTGCCGATGTCACGGCCTTCGTGGACGCGGTTCTGGTAGACCTGCTCGCGGATGGTGTCGACGATGTCGAAGTGGCGGTTGAGCAGGTGGCCCCCGTACAAGGCGCCCACCAGCTCGCCCCGAGCGTCACGCACCGGCACGGCCGCGGCCGTCACCATGCCCTCGCTGCGGCTCTGGTCGTCGGTGGGCACCGCGGCCGGGGTAGGGACGAGCTCGAAGTGTGCCCGCTCGGCCAGCGCTGGATCGAAGGCGCTCAGATCCGAGGCGGGGACGATTATGGTGCCCTCGTGGTCCTGGCCTTCTCGAAGGACCTTGCCGACGATGGGATTGCCCTCGAGCACCAGTTGCTGCTCGGGGACTCCCGTGCCCGTGCACGTCGAGCGGCCCTCGAGGTCCACCAGGGCCAGCATGTCCACTTCTCCGGCTAGCCGCAGGTCTTGCAGCAGCTCCGTCGGGCAGGCGGCGTCGGGGTCCTGCAAGGTCGAGACCAGATCGGCCTGGAGCGCTGCACCCTCGAGGTAGCGGCGCATGGAGACGAGCTGGTTGTCGTAGACCGCCCAGGCGGAGTTGAGGTCCAGTCGAACGGACTCCTGGACCTCATCGTGCAGCACCTGGGTGACGTAGACGATGAGGGACAGCGCTAGCGCCGCGTTGACCACCAGGATGATGGCCACCAGCGACAGCGACAGTCGGACGGTGGTGGTGCGTGGGTTCGAGATCGAAGGCTCCCGGGAGTGGGCGCCCGGGCGCCCTCGACCGAGCTCGCTCGGACCTAGAGGCCCTCGATGCATCGGTGGACGAAGCGGGCGATCGCCGCCCCGGTCGTATCACGGTGGTCCAGCACTCCGGGCTGCTCCGGGTCATCCTGGAAGCCGAGGACCGTCACGCGATCCGCTCCCGCGGCGCCGGGAACCATGGGGTGGGGCGCATCCTCCACGAGGCTACCGGCCACCTGACCGCTGTCCATGGGGCGCAACACGACCACGCGGTCCCACTCCTTCAGGCCTTCCTCCAGCAGCGCCGGTCGCAGGGGACGTTCACCGAAGCGGGTGGTGATGGGGCGACAGGCCTCGAGCAGGTCGTTCACCAGGTGCAGGCCGACGCCGTGCTCGGCGGGGAGTACAGGGCCATCCACCATGACCTTGACCCGCCGGCCGCGGCCGTTGGTGGTCTCGATGGCGTGGAGCCACGGCGGCGTCGAGTTGTGTGGACGGACCTTGCGCCGGAACGGCGTGGCACGGACCCGGAACAGCCCGGCGAACAGGTCTGTGAGCTCGCCGTCCTCCAGGGGCGCGGTGGCGTAGTAGGCGATGCCAGCGCCGCGCCACTGGTGCTCCCACGAGGAGATGCTGTCACCCAGCACCACAACTCGCGTGTCGGGCATGACGTTGCGGATCCAGCGGACCTGCTCCGGGCCGCTCGAGCCCATGGACGCCGCGCCCACCACCAGCAGGTCGCAGCGGTCGCAGTGCAGGGCGTGCACGGCTTCCTTGGGCGCGGTCACGGAGCGGATGGTGAGGCCCAGGTTGCGCAGCCGCTCGGCGTGGCGCTGCCGGGCGCGGGCGTCGGAGTCCAGCAGCACGACGGGATGTCGCTGCAGGGTCGGGGGCAGGGTGGAATGGACCGGGGCCAGCCGCAGCAGCCAGTCGCCGTGGACGGGGATCGGGGCTTCGCCCATCCGACGGTCCCGGGCCTCGAGCACCGTGGCATCGAATGGGGCCAGCACGGGCCTGCTCTTGCCGTCTGGCCCTCGGACGTGGGCCAGGGGCAGGCCGGCGCGGACCCGGCTGCCGATGGCGGCCGACGACTCCACGACCAGGCTGCGGCGCTTGTCCCGGGACAGGAACAGGCCCAGGCGCTGGCTGCCGTCCTGGCCCGCCTGGACCCAGGTCTCGTCCTGGAACAGCAGCGCGGGGCCCAAGGAGGTCCAGGGCTTGACCGTCGGGGCGGCCTCGGGCGCGGCCGAGGGCAGCCAGGCCTTGGGAGCGGTGTGTTGGCGCTGCTCCATGCCTCGCTGCACCGCCGAGAGCAGCCTGGTGGGCTCGAAGGGCTTGATGAGGTAGTCCGCGGCGCCGTCCTTCATGGTGCGCACGGCGTCGTCGACGCTGGGGCGGTCGGCCATCACGATGATGGAAGCGCCCTTGGCTCGCTGACGGATGGAGCGCACGTAGGCCTCACCGTTCACCCCGGTGCTCTCTGCGTCCACCACCACGAAGTCGTACTGCTCGTTCTCGATGAGCTGCAGACCCTGGGCGGGATCGTCGGTGGTGCTGACCTCGCAGCCCGCGTTCCCCAGCACCTCGCTGCAGCGCCGGCGGATCAGCTTCTCTTCGTCTACTACGAGTACCCTGGCGGTCTTGGCCATCTCGAACTCCGTGCGTCGGGTGGAGCCATCTCCTACGCATGTTTCGTGCCAGGTTTTCGCGGGCCTGCCAGGGGGCGTTCGGTTCGAGCTGGGCTGCTCGATACGGGTTGTGTCGAGCGGTGAATCACGGGGGGGTGGCCCAGGGGCTACGGGGCCGTCGCCCAGCGGGTTGCCGGGGTGATGTATGGATGTTTCATACGGCGTACGGTGGGGTGTACGGTTTGGGGGGGAGGCCTGGGTTTCGGGAGGTCCAGAAGGGGGCCCCGTTCGAGCGGTCGAACCGTCCGTTGTCCCGGACATCCCCGAGTCTCACCGAGGCTTCTGGACCGCCTTCCAGCGC
>CAZHIK010001018.1:3169-3615 GCA_964532635.1 uncultured Enterobacterales bacterium | reverse complement strand
AGGGCGGTGCAGGGAGCTGGTGACGCTGGACGCGAGCGAGCTGGGCGAGAGCGCACCGGGGATCGACGTCGACGTCTTGTACGGGGAGGTCGAGCTGTCCGGGCTGAGCGTTGTGGGATCGGAACGTACCGGAGTACTGGTGCGTTCGGGGGACGTGAGGCTTGCCTACCTGGGCGTCGAGGGCTGTGTGCAGTCTGGGCTCGGAGCCTACCGGGGGAGCCTGACGGCGCCGACCTCGGTGGAGGTGGAGGGCTGTGTGTTCTCCGGAAACGAGATCTACGGGGTCGGGGTCCAGGACGCGGGAACTCGGGTGACGCTCGCGGATACCGTGGTTCAGGACACACAGGCCGATGGCAATGGGCAGAACGGCTTCGGCATCAGTGTCGATACCGGCGCCGCGCTCCGGGCAGAGGGCTGCAGCGTCTCGGGGAGCACCACGGCCGGAC
>CAZHIK010001018.1:0-3159 GCA_964532635.1 uncultured Enterobacterales bacterium | reverse complement strand
AGGCCGAAGGTACCCAGGTGACTCTGGCGGATACCGTGGTCCGCGACACGGCGCTCGACAGGTACGGGGCGAACGGGATCGGGATCGTGGTGCAAGACGGCGCAACGCTCGACACCGAGGGCTGTGAGGTCACGGGCAACAGGACTGCGGGGATCGCGGCCCATGAAACGGGGACTACGGTCTCGTTGGTGGACACCACGGTCCGCGACACGCTGCTGGATGAGAGCGAGAAGTACGGGGTCGGCATCCTGGTGTGTGACGGCGCTGCGCTCTCGGTGGAGGCCTGCTCGTTCTCCAGGAACATGGCGGCTGGGATCGTGGCCCACGACTCGGGCACGCGGGTCTCACTCGAGGGCGTCCTGGTCGAGGAAACGCGGTCCAACGGGCTCGCGGAAGACGGCTTCGGTGTCGATGTCTACGACGGTGTCGAGCTGTGGGCCTCGGGTTGCGAGATCGCTGGAAACGCGTGCGAGGGGCTCGTCGTGTCGGGGAGGGGCACCGAGGTCACGATCGTGGACAGTTCGGTGCGTGACACCCGTCCCAACGGAAACGGAGAGGACGGCTTCGGCATCGCGGTCCAGGAAGGCGCCAAGCTCTCGGCCGAGCGGTGCGAGGTCGTCGGTAACACGCTGTCGGGGATTCTTGTGGTGGATCCCGGTACGGAGGTCACGCTCGAAGACATCGTAGTTCGCGACACCAACCCAAGTGAAGACGGAGAGGGAGGCCACGGCATCCAGGCCGCGAATGGCGCCCTGCTGCGGGCCGAGGGCTGTGGGCTTGTCGAGAACAGGTCTGTGGGGCTGGCTGCCATGGGTGTGGGAACCCAGGTTGCGCTCCGGGGCAGCACGGTCTGGGACACATTCCCCGACCCGAACGGCGTGAACGGCATCGGGATCGGTGTCAATGGTGGCGCCACCCTCACGGCGGACGGCTGCGAGATCGTCGGCAATACGCTCGCTGGTGTGGGGGTCGAGGACCAGGGCACAGAGGTCATGCTCGTGGCGTGTTCGGTTCGGAGCACCCTGCTCGATGGGGATGGTGAAGGGGGCTGGGGCGCCTGCGTACAGCTCGGCGCCTCACTCTCGGCCGAACAATGCGAGCTCTCCGACAATGCGTACATCGGGCTCGCGGCCTACAGCGGTGCGACGCTCACGGCCAGGGACTGCTTGGTCTCCGGAAACACCATCGAGGGGATCATGGCCGCCGGCGCCGGCACCCGTGCTGCGCTCGTGGACACCGTGGTCCGGGACACGCTCCCAAGTCTCGACGGTCGGTTTGGCTACGGTATCGAGATCCAGGCGGGAGCGATCCTCAGGGCCCAGGGCTGTGAGGTGGTCGGGAACACGGCCGTGGGTCTGCTGGCCACCGATGCGGCCACCCAGGTTGCGATCCGTGACTCGATCATCTCCGGGACGACCTCGGGGATGGGTGAGAAGGGCATGGTGGCTCTCGGGCTTGCTGCCCAGCAAGGAGCCGTTATCGTTGGGTCCGGGCTGGTCATCGAGGACAACGGGGGCCCGGGGCTCTATTCCGTGGGCCAAGCAACCCGGCTCGCCTGCGCCAACTGCTCGTTGCACGGCAACCGCTTCGCGGGTGCCGCAACGCTCAGGGAAGGCACGCTCGAGATCGAGTACTCCGAGATCTCCGACACCCTGGAGAGTGCAGATCTGGGCGGCGGAGTGGGTATCTACGCGGCGGAGCAGGGCGACTTCGAGCCACCGTCGCTGATCGTCCGTGACAGCGACCTCCAGGACAACCAGGTGGCGGGAGCCTGGTTGGGGGGCGCGGGCAGCTACGTGTTGAGTGGCAACCGGATCGCGGGCACCGAAGCTTCACCGCACGGCGCGACGACGCGATGTGGCGACGGCGTGTACGCCATTGGAACCGATGCTTGGACCGGCGCGAGCGGGCTGCTGCTGTCGGGCAACACCCTCGCGAACAACCAGGGCGGTGGGCTGTTCCTGGACGACGCCCATGTCCAGCTCGAGGGTAACAGCTGGACCGGCAACGATCCCGATCTGTGGATCCAGGGAGACGCCTGTCTCTCGCCCCACGAAGACTGGGCGGAGGCGCCGACCAGCGAGATCTGTCCCGTGTGGGACCGGCCCGCATGCGAGATGGAGTTTTCTTTAGTCATGCAGACATCGGACATCGAGCCCGCCCGGTCTCGACTGCCTGCCATCGGAATCCACTTTCCACAATTCAGACCCTCCGTCTCGCCTGCTCCTCCGCCCTCGCTCCCCACCCCTGCTCCAAGGTGGTAGGAGCGCGGCCGAGAGGCTGGCTTGCCGTCTTCGACGCTCCCTTTCCTGCTGCTGCTCACCGGTTGCCCACCGTCCTCCGAACCGGCGACGGGGGGGCACGGACGCCTCTGACTGCGCCATCGGCTACCTCGCCGACGGCGACAGCCGCGTCCCCGAAGCATGCGGGGTGGGGACCTGGGGTAGTTCGCCGGTAGACGATGCCACGGTGTAGCGGACAGACCATACAAGCGGGTGCGCGCGTGTACAGCGATGCGCGGGACCCTGCACGTGGTGTGACCTGGACAGAAACTGTCCGCCGCGCGCCTTGTATGCCGGCGTTCAACGCCTTGTTCCGTTAAATTCTACAAGTCCGCCCGGCCTCGTCGGCCTCCCACTCCCATGGACTTCTCTGGAGCCGCCATGTGCGATAGCTGCGTCCCGCGTTTCGATGACTCCCCCACACCCGAAACCGGTCTTCGTGAGCAGGCCCAGGCCCTCCACCAGCGCATTGGTCTGTTGGTCCAGCTCCAGCGTCGTGCTGCGCGGAAGCTGGCGTTGTCCTTTGCTGCCATGGCCTCGGGTGGACTGAGTCGCCAGCTCGGCTATGCCGGCATCGTGGAGTATGGCGAGCAGTGCTTTGGGTTCTCACCCAGCAAGTCGCGGCAGCTCGAGCGCGTGGGGCGTGAGCTGCCGCAGTTGCCTGCGTTGGATCGGGCGATGTGTGAAGGTTCGCTGGGTTGGACCAAGGCTCGCACGCTCATCCAGGTGGTCACGCCCCAGGCAGAGGAGGCTTGGGTCGAACGCGCCGCCGGGGTGAGCAACCGGGAGCTGGAAGAGCAGGTGGCTCGCTCGGCCCGGGGCGACGAGCCGCCCGAGCCCGACGACGACTGGGAGCCCGAGCGCTACCTGTGGCTCC
>CAZHIK010001017.1:0-3617 GCA_964532635.1 uncultured Enterobacterales bacterium | reverse complement strand
TCGCCGTAGGCGGTGACCGGCAGGTTGTGCCAGTCGGGGTGATCGATGCGCGCCTGGGCCAGGTAGGCGGCCAAGCGCGGGCAGGCCGTGCACGATGAGAGCGTGTCCATCGCGAGAGCATATCCTCTCCGAGCGGATAGAAGGGTCTTCCCATGAACGGCAACGAGCTCCCTCTCCTCACCACCGCCATTCCCGGCTCTGCCTCGCGGGCCTGGGTGGATCGGCTCGCCCTGCGGGAGTGTCCGGCCATCACCGCCCGGCGGGCACGCCGCGCCGCCGCGCTGGGACGCGCCGACGACGATCCTCCGGTCTGGGTCCAGGCCCGGGGTGTGAACGTCATCGACGCTGACGGCAATCGCCTGGTGGACCTCACCGCAGGCTTCGGCGCTTCTTCGGTGGGCCACGCTCACCCCGAGGTCGTGGCCGCCGGCCAGCGCCAGCTGGACGCCCTGCCCCACGCCATGGGCGATGCCTACTTCCATCCTGGCCGGGTGGAGCTGCTCGAGGAGCTGGCGATGCTGTCCGGGCTCGACCGGGCCATCCTCGGCTCGAGCGGCTCCGACGCCGTGGAGGCGGCCCTCAAGACCGCCTGTGTGGCCACGGGACGCCATCGCGTGCTGGCCTTCGAGGGCAGCTACCACGGCCTGTCCTACGGAGCGCTGGCGGCCACGGGGTACAAGGCTGGTGCCTTCCGAGCGCCTTTCGCCCGACAGCTCGGAGAGCACGTCGACCACGCCCCCTTCGGCGGCGCCATCCCCTCCCTCGAGGGCTATGCGGCCGTGCTCGTCGAGCCCCTCCAGGGCCGCGGCGGCATCCGCGTGCCCCCGGCTGGCTGGTTGGCCGAGCTGGCCGACCGGGCCCGCGCCGCTGGCGCGCTGCTCGCCCTGGACGAGATCTTCACGGGCATGGGTCGAACGGGCCGCTGGTTCGCCTGCCAGGCCGAGGGTGTGGTGCCCGATCTGCTCTGCGTCGGCAAGGGCCTGGGAGGTGGCTTCCCGATCTCGGCCTGCCTCGGAAGTGCCCGGGTCATGGACGCCTGGGGGGCCTCCACCGGCGAGGCGATCCACACCCAGACCTTCCTCGGCAACCCTGTGGGTTGCGCCATGGCCACAGCCACCATCGGGGTCATCCGTAGCCAGGATCTGCTCCGACACGCCGCGCGCGAGGGTGCCTGGCTGGCCGACGCCCTGGCGGCGCTGCCCGGAGTTCGGGGTGTGCGAGGCCGTGGCCTGATGGTGGCCCCCGTGCTGGGCAGCGCGTCCCGTTCTCTGGGCGCGAGCCGGGGCATGCTACGGCGTGGCTGGATCGTGCTGCCCGCGGGCGAGGCTGGCGACGTGCTGGCCTTCACCCCGCCGTTGACCGTCCACCGCAGGGTGCTCGAGGGTGCGGTCCAGGCCCTCGGCGACGTGCTCCAGGAGCTTCCGTGAGGGAGCGCATCCAGCGCTTCGTCCAGCGCTGTTTGGACGCCGATCCCGGTCGGGCGGCAGTGGAGCGCGAGGCCCTCGAGCTGCTGGCTTGGCAGCGAGAGCACAACACCACCTACGCCTCCTTCTGTGCCGACGCCCGGCCGACCTGCCTCCAGGAGATCCCCGCACTGCCCGTGGCGCTGTTCCGTGAGCTGCCCTTCTGCTGCTTCCCACCGGAACGGGCTCGCCGCCGTTTCCACACCAGCGGCACCACCACCGGCGCTCCGGGCGTGCACCGCCTGCTGGACACCCGCACCTACGATCTCGCCAGTGCAGGCTGGTTTCGCCGCTGGTTCCCAGCCGCGCCAGCGATGGCTCTCAGCCTGATCCCCTCCCCCATCCGTGCTCCCAACTCCTCCCTCTCCCACATGGTCGGGCTGCTGTGTCCCGATGTGCACTGGCTGGCGGAGGACGGCGAGCTGGCGGACCCCGAGCACACCTGGTGGCTGCTTGCTGCGCAGCGCCAGCCTGTCTTTCTCGCGGCCACAGCCCTCTCGTTGGCCGCCCTGCTCGATGCCCCAGGAGACTGCAGGCTCCCCGACGGCTCCTTGGTCATGACCACCGGCGGCTCCAAGGGCCGGCAGCTCGAGATCGATCCCACCGAGCTGCTGCGGGAGGCCTCGACGCGGCTCGGCGGTGCGAGGCTGGTGGGGGAGTACGGCATGACCGAGCTGTGCAGCCAGCTGTGGACCCGGCCCGAGCCCCCGAACCAGCCACCGGCGTCCGCCGCCGGCCCCTTCTACCCGCCACCCTGGCTGGTGCCCATCCCGGTGGAGCCCGGCACGGGTGAGGCTGTGGACGTCGGCCAGCCGGGGCAGCTGCGCTTCGTGGATCTGGCCAACGACCACAGCGTGCTGGCCATCGAGACCATGGACCGCGGCACGCTCCTGCCCGACGGCGGGCTGCTGCTGCATGGCCGCCTGCCCGGAGCCGCCGCCCGCGGCTGCTCCCTGAGCGTCGAGGAGGCCTTGCGGGCCGCGCGGGGTGGCGGCTGATGCGATCCACCATTCCGCTGGCGCTGCTGGGCCTGGTGCTGGTGGGCTGTCCCCCAGAGCTGGACTGCGACGATCTCGACGGTGACCTGTTCTGCTCCACCGCCCAGGGTGGCTCGGACTGCAACGACAACGATCCGAGCATCCACCCTGGCGCCCAGGATGTCTGCGGCGACGGCGTCGATCAGGACTGCACGAACCGAGCCGACGATGCCGATCTCGACGGTGACGGCTTCGTCGATGTCGCCTGCGGTGGCGACGACTGTGACGATCTGGACCGTGGCGTCAGCCCCGGAGCCGACGAGATCTGCGCCAACGACGTGGACGAGGACTGCTCCGGGCAGCTTGACGACGCTGACCTGGACGGTGACGGCCACCTGGACGAAGCCTGCGGTGGTGATGACTGCGACGACGACGAGCAGTACGTCAACCCCGATCGGCTCGAGCGCTGCGACGGCCTGGACAACGACTGCGACGGCGTGATCCCCGAGGAAGAGCAGGACTTGGACTCGGACGGCTACCTGGCCTGCGATGACGACTGCAACGACAGTGATCCCGACGTCCACCCCGGCGCGGCCGAGGAAGCCGACGGCCTCGATGCGAACTGCGATCACCTGATCTGCGAGGGAGTGAGCGGACGGGGGCTGGCCACCTGCTTGCTGTCCTGGCTCTCCCGCTACGACGATCCCCTGGGCTGCGAGGTGGACCTACGCGCCATGGACCAGGGTCAGCCCGCCATCGAGCACGCCGTGGAGCTGGCACTCGACATGGGCCTGGCCAGCGATGTCCCCGCGGACCTCGAGTCCTGCGTCGAGGCTGCGAGCACCGTCTCGGCCAGCCTGGCGGCCAGCGGCATGGACGGCAGTCTCGAGCCCGTCTGCATCGAAGGCGAGGCCGGAGAGCACCTGCTGGTACTGCGGGAGGACGACAGTGCCCTCCGCGGTGGCCTGGCGGTGCTGCGCTTGGCAGGCTGGCAGCTCCGGCTGCTGGGAGACGGTACCGAGCAGGTCCTGGTGCTGGGGGCGCCCCAGCGGGACCACGCCTCCGCGCCGGCCTGCGGGGACGCGGACATGTACACCTTCCACATGGCACTGCGCGAGATGGACGGCAACGCCGTCCCCAGGGCCATGTTGACCAACGGCTTCCCGCGCGGCGCCAT